>CALCOW010000237.1 GCA_937899935.1 uncultured Phycisphaerae bacterium | reverse complement strand
CGCTGTGATCGTGACCGCTGTGATCGTGACCGCTGTGATCGTGACCGCTGTGATCGTGACCGCTGTGATCATGACCATCACCCTGGGCGTTGCTTGGCTGCGGAAACGGCTCGGTCGGATCAATCTCTAACAACTCAACATCAAAGATCAGCATCGCATATGGAGGAATCGCTGGCGGGGAACCCATTGTTCCATAGGCCAGCTCCGCGGGCACGAGGAGTTTGCGTTTTCCACCTATCTGCATGCTACCTACGCCTTCGGTCCAACCCGGTATCACCTGCCCGAGTTGAAAATCTGCCGGCATTTTTCTGGCATATGAACTGTCAAAAACAGTGCCGTCAACCAGGTGGCCGGTGTAATGCACACGGACTTTGGTCTCTGGTCCAGCTGGTGACGGACCCTCACCCTTTTGAATGTCATAAATCTGCAAGCCGGAATCAGTAGCAACGGGATCACTGCTCACCTGCCAACCAGGGAGCGGATCTGGTATTTTCGACCAAGGATCAATATCAATGAGTTCGACGTCAAAGATAATCGTTGCGCCAGGCGGAAGTGATCGCTGTGGTTGATCATTTACATAAGTCTGCAACCAAGGAATAACCATCTTTCGCTGCCCGCCAACTGCAAGGCCTTGTAATGCATCGCGCCAGCCTGGGAAGAGCTCTATTGGTAAATCCTCTGATTCGCCAACTTGGCCAGAGTCATAAATCGACTCACCGTCGACAAGAAAAGCCTTTGCATTCACCCGCACGTACTTGTTGTCTTCACTGACCACAGGACCCTTGCCTGCCGCGATGTCAATAATCTCAACACCACTTGGCAGCGTCGTGAGGTCTCCCTCGTAGGTGGCGCCTGGCAACGTTTCTGGGACCCGTGACCATCGGTCAATATCGAGCAGTTCAATATCAAAGATGAGATCTGCGTTTGACGGAATAACCGGTGGAGCCCCGTTCTCACCATACCCCTGGTCAGCCGGTATCCACAGACGACGCTTGCCGCCTATCTGCATACCTTGCGTACCTTCGCGCCAACCAGGAATCGTCTGATCCAGTGGCAAGGTCATTGCTGACCCTCGCTCAACTGAACTGTCAAAAACGACTCCATCCTCAAGTTGGCCTGTGTAGTGGATGGTTAGAAAAACGTCTTCGCCATCGACTTTCTTACCCTCGCCCTGCTGCAAATCCACGTAACGGGTTCCCGAGGTAGTCGATGCTGCATCATCCGGCATCTTTGGAACCGCCGCTACTACCACTGGTGTTTTAGTGGATTCGGATTTGGCTGGCGTGGTTTCATCAGCGTTCTGATCTACATTCTTATCCACTACCGGTGTAGACGATGCACGAGCTGTGGCATCTTTACTTTCGGTACATGAAACCAGAGCACCAAAACCACTTAAGCATACAACTAAGCATAGAGCACGTTTTGGTAGACCTCGAACACATGGGGCATGATTCGATAAATCGATGTGCCTGCAATACGTCATGCCACCACTGCCATCTGCTCAGCCTTGGCTTTGGCATCGTCGAGTGTATTGACATACATAAAGGCGCTCTCAGGAAGATCATCACCTTCACCATCACAAAGACGCTCAAATGAATCAATGGTTTCTTCGAGCGGGCTGGCAACACCAGGAATACCCGTGAACACCTCACCCACATAGAACGGCTGGCTCAAAAATCGTTCAATCTTTCGAGCACGACCAACTGCAAGCTTATCTTCTTCAGAAAGCTCATCGACACCAAGAATGGCGATGATGTCTTGAAGATCACGGTAACGCTGCAGAATACTCTGTACACGACGGGCCACCGCATAATGTCGTTCGCCCACAATACCTGGATCGAGAATTCTCGAAGAAGAGGCCAGTGGATCGACGGCGGGATAGATACCTTTCTCAGCAATCGTTCGTTCGAGAACAACAAACGCATCAAGGTGCGTAAAGGCGGTTGCTGGTGCAGGGTCGGTCAAGTCATCCGCAGGGACGTAGATGGCTTGGACAGAAGTAATAGCACCGCGTGAGGTGGAAGTGATGCGCTCTTGCATCTCACCCATTTCGGTGGACAACGTTGGCTGATAGCCCACTGCTGAAGGCATTCGCCCGAGCAGTGCAGACACTTCAGAACCCGCCTGGGTAAACCGGAAAACATTATCGATGAAGACAAGCGTTTCCTTACCAGACGCATCACGAAACTCTTCTGCCATCGTGAGGGCTGCAAGGCCAACGCGCAGACGCGCGCCCGGAGGCTCGTTCATCTGGCCAAAGACCATCGCAACCTTATCAATGACATTCGCCGTATTTCCTTCGTCATCGGTGTACTCGGCATCCTGCATTTCTAACCAAAGGTCATTTCCTTCGCGCGTCCGCTCGCCAACACCGGCAAATACTGAATAGCCACCGAAGTTACGAGCTACACGAGCAATCATCTCTTGAATAATGACGGTCTTACCCACACCAGCACCACCGAACAATCCAATCTTGCCGCCACGAACAAACGGGCAGAGTAGATCAATCACCTTAATGCCAGTCTCAAGGATCTCAGTCTTTGGGTTCAATTCAACGAGCTCTGGTGGCTCGGTATGAATTGGACGACGGGTTTCAGTATTAACCGCACCACGGTTATCAACTGGTTCTCCGAGAAGATTGAAAACGCGACCAAGCACCGCTTCACCAACCGGTACGGTGACGGGGCTGCCTGTATCAGTGCAGGTCTGTCCACGACTCAGACCGTCTGTGCTTGCTAATGCAACACAGCGCACTTGGCCACCACCGAGGTGCTTGCTGACCTCACCGACCAATCGTGATGTCTGGCCATAGAGTTTAATTTCACATTCCACGGCGTTATAGATTTCGGGAATGTCGTTTTCGGGGAATTGAGCGTCGAATGTGGAGCCGATGACCTGGATGATGGTGCCACTGGTGGCCATATAACTGTTCCTGCGTTTATAAGAATGAAGTTGGGCGATCCTTGGGACGCCCCCGCGCCGAGGCCATCACCAATCATCAATAAAACCCAAGTGAACGGGAGAGGATAGCCCTAAGACCGCCGCCTGCCAAGCTGTATGGTTGTCGTGAAAATGGGTTTTTTGCGGTGTCCGGGGTCTACCTCTTGCCACCAGCCCCATCTCTCTCTAGATTCCTGCCCTATGAAGTGAGGATATCTTTATTGTTATGAAGTTCAAAATGGTGGACCAAGTCGTCGAATGCACTCCAGAGCGCGTGGTAACCGTTAAACAGGTTTCCCTCGCAGAAGAGTACCTCCGGGAGCACTTCCCGGGTTTTCCGGTGCTTCCAGGCATCCTCATGGTAGAGGCAATGGCCCAGGCGGCCCGCGTGATGCTTGGTGAGGATGGTGAGCATTTCGTGCTCGGACAGGTCAAGGCCATGAAATTCGGCCACGTGGTCCGCCCTGGAGATGCACTGTGGATCGAGGTGGAACTGATTAGTCGGGCAGAAAATGGTGAGGTCAATTGCCGGGCGAGTGGGCGGGTCTTGGCGGCCACCGCCGAGGAAGCTCCAGAATTGGGGGCGACAGCAGCTACCGGACGGTTTACCATGCGGCCCATCCGTGTCGATGCGGCCACCCATCCCGCGTAAGGTATGGGTGTCACGAGAACCTGCGTTAGGTTCTTGGGGGAATCAGGCTGAATTGCAATTACAGGAGCGCGGCGTGCTCAATCGCGACGAGATCTACGAACGAGTCAAAGAAGTCCTTGAAGATGCGCTTGGAGCAGACGAAGAGGACATTACCATGGGCGCAAGCCTGACCAAAGATCTTGAGGCTGAGTCGATCGACTTCCTCGATATCGTCTTTCGCTTAGAGAAAGCTTTCTCAACACCTGAAAAACCATTTAAGATCTCACAAGGGGAGTTATTCCCTGAGAACCTAATGGAAAATGCTGAGTGGGTTCAGGATGGTCGGCTGACTGATGCTGGCCTTGAAATGTTGCGAGAACGTATGCCCCACGTTGATTTTTCATCTATTGAGAATGAGCGTGAGGTTACGCAGGTTGCAGATGCATTGACCGTAGCTTCAATTGTGGACTTTGTTGCTCGCAAGCTTGACTCCGCGTAGAGACTTTGGACCTCTATTCTCTATGGTGGTTATGGATCGACCCTCGATCGTAGGGTTGTGGAGTGTATCGTTCTTATGCGTTGGCTTTGGATCGACAAGATCATTGACTTTGAAGAGGGTAAGGTCCTTCGCGCGATCAAGGCGGTCACACCCGGTGAAGAGCAGTTGCACCAACCATTCGATGCTGACGACAATCGTCTCCCTGCAACAATGCCCGCGCCATTTGTCATTGAAGGTATGGCTCAAGCAGCTGGCATACTCGTAGGTACGGCAACCAAGTTCTCTGAAAAAGTGGTGCTTGCAAAAATCACCAAGGCGACGTTCGAACGAGAAATCGGGGTTGGAGAGCTGATACGTTTTTCTGCGGAGCTCGACCGACTTGATGATCAAGGGGCTTCAACTCATGGCCTGATCGACGTGCGCCGCCGAGGGCCGCAGCCGGGCGCTGATCAGTGGGAACGCGTTGGAATAGTGGATCTCATGTTTGGTCATCTTGACCGAAACATGGCTGGCCTTGAATTCCCCGATGAGAACTTTGTGTTCTCCGATAACTTCGCTTTTCTCTTAGAAGATGCAGGATTGGCATACTTACTGCCCTAGAGCCGTGGGTGCCAATAACCCATCGAACCCCCTCCAAATCCCCCATATCTGATGCTTCCTCTCCCAAACCACCCAGGTGGACACGCTTTGTTTTTCATGACAAGCGAGTGCTTGCTTGCCGCTGTGGGAAATGGACACTCTTTTCGATTCGACATTCATTGCCCCCTGGATCGGCCCCGTACTGGTTTGCCTCCCCGGACGGGGCCTTTTTTTCTTTTGACCACGCCATAGGCATCTAGGAACGGCCCTCCTCGCATCTCAAGCCCTGGGCTGCCCGGATAGAATGACGTTCCTATGCCGCCCCAAGGTCATTCTCACATTGCCATCTACCCCGGTTCCTTCGACCCGATGACGTTCGGGCACATCGATGTGGTGCGTCGTGCTCGCCAGATGTTCGATCATCTCATTGTCGGGATTGGCATTAACCCTGAGAAGCCAGCACTCTTCTCGGTCGAGTCACGTATCAAGATGACTGAATCACTGATTGATGAAATGATTGCTGAAGACGCAACTGG
>CALCOW010000236.1 GCA_937899935.1 uncultured Phycisphaerae bacterium | reverse complement strand
GTGACGGATCTCATTGACGAGGCGAAGGCGGAAAAGACTTCTTAAAGTCTTCAGCCATATCTCTCATCGCTCGACTTGTTGATCCGGTTTGATCAATCACGGGCCCGGCGCTGTATTCTCCGGTCGCAGACCAAACAATACTTCCGTTGGTGCTTTCCGAAATTCTCATGGAAAAATCAAACTTCCCATCCCACCAGGCGCCATCTGTACCAGTTGCCTCCACAATCGCCACAAATGGTATGCGTTGAGCACGAGCAGTTCTGATCGGATTTTCGGTGGTTTGACCTAAATCAATAACCAAATAGCCTGCCTGTTGAAAGGCGGGCGTCGCTGCCGATGCACCAGCACCGCACATTCCAAGCTTATCTACAAACGTAGTCTTGCCTTGGTAATCCGGTCCAACATGGGTCTTCAATTTACTACAACCAACTGAACTGATTACAACTAGAACAATCACAATTGTCTTCATCTGGTTGCTCCTTTTCTGACTAACAGCCAGTCGCTGTACTCACTTTTATAATCCTAGAAATCATGATCAGGATAGCTGATGACGAGATGTTTGATAGCCGTGATCTCGGACTCTCAGAGGTAACTGACCCCTTGCCATCCTCAGTGAGCACCCTACCACCGCCACCTGTGTTTGTACCGAGTAAAACAAGCGTATTGCCCTTGTTGTTTCTCGTTTGAATAGCACCACCAGCCTTTCGATCACGATCTTGTGTGTTCGGACTGCGGGTAGGTCCATGACGCAAATTCTCCTACTTGGTCTTCACTGGTGCTCGCTTACAAGAGACTCATGTACTGACTCTCGTGATCTTCCGATCTCGAATGCGGGGCGCTATCTCCTCCCCGTTGGTCAGCTGCGGGTGCATATCCAGGCCAAGTTCAGCGGGTGACTTGCCAACCCAGCTGCTCCTGCGTCCCTTGACGCGGATGGTGAAGTTCCTGGGGTCCACAGTCACAGTGGCAAATAAGGAATCGCGGTAGGGACACGTGTACGAAATCCGAGGATGTTCGCGGTGGATCTCTGGAGCGTAACTTTCATGCCGATGGCCCCCGCCAACCCATTTATAGGATGCAGAGTTCACGTGCATGTAGGTAACGTTCTTGACTCGAACGACCTGGTCAATGTGTGAATGTCCATTGATCACCAGAATGACCTTGCTTGCCGCATCTCCAAGAAGAGCCTGCAGTTCATCGGCATTGTCGATGGCATACGCTCCAGCAAGCGGCTGATGGCTGGCAACGATGATCGGGCCATCAAGGGTTTCTAACTGCTCCTTCAACCACGCCACCTGTTCCTTGCCAACATAGGATGCGTAGCCACCCTTGTGTGTTGGCGACCCTGGATCATTTCCATCCAGAACCAGCAATTGAAGCCCTTCAATGTTCCGGGCGTAGTATCGCCCAGGCATGCCCCACCTTTCAATGCAGTTGTCCTTGGTGAACCCCGCATCGGTATCGTGATTGCCTATGACATGCAGCGGCCGATTGTGCGCTTGGTTAAAGAGGTTGATGAGGTCGCTGTTGTCATCACTTGGATAGGCAAAATCTCCCAGTTGCAGAATCGCATCGGGCTTGCTTACTGACATGTCCTTAAGGAAGGCTCCCAGACGATCTGTCCCATCGTGCATCACGTCATGATGCAGATCAGCGATCACGCCTATCTGGAGTGGTTGATCAAAGGGCCAAGCAGCGGCTGTCGACCATCGAGGTAGAGCCAGCGTCAACGACGCAGCCGTCGTCGTCTTGAGAAACGTGCGCCGGCTCAGAGAAGTACCCAACTGGCTGATGTATGGCAGATCACTGTTCATAGCAACAACCACTTTACCACGAACCACCGCCTACCTTGAAAGCGTGCACAGACTACTTTTCAGGCACCCAGGTTCCCCGAGTGCGTCCGCCATACACGAAACTCCGGGCGAGGTTAGGCTCAGGGTTCGCGCGTGTAGGTTGTTTTTCTACCATGCTGCTCAAGAACAAGGGCTTTAACACCTCCTCGGGCATCAGGCTGAAAGCGAAGCTGTGCGTCGAACTCATCGGCCTGGAAGAGATCCTTGCGGATCGGTCGAAGGCCAACGAAATTCTGTTTGTCCAAACGCGCGAAAAGTTCACCGTTTCGGTTCTCAACGACGAACTTTCCACCAGATTTAGATTTATAGCGACCGACATACTTACCGAAATCGATCGGTGTCTTCGGTCGATAGGTGGGAATCATCCAAGGAATATCTTCAGCTCGCACGACATGTGGGAAGAGAAGGTGTCCGCCGATCTGCGCTGCCTGGGATACCCCACGATTGGAATTGCACAAGACCACCACGGCCGTCCCGCTGTCCGGCTGTATACCCATATAGCTAGCAAAGCCGCCGGTCTCGCCGTTGTGCCAGATCATCTTGCGTCCGGGCGCGTTATTCACTTGCCACCCAAGCCCCTGGTCACCATGAGAGCTATTCTTGACCTGAGAAATATGGCAGGCACGGATGGAGCGATGGAGTTGAGTGTCTGAGTCAGACACATTTGCTTGGGCAAACTTCATCATGTCCTTGACGCTTGAGTTAAGGTCTCCTGCACCAGAAAACGGGCCGCTGACGTGCCACGCGCCGACTGGTTCAAGCCCCCCGTGCGCGGTCGCAACACGGCCTGCATCGGTGTCCCGAGGCACGCAGCTCGTACTTGACATCTTCAATGGTTCCAGCAGGTGCTGCTGCGCAAGTTCCTGATAACTGGAATTCTGGTTGAGTTCAAGGACATGCCCGAGTAGCCCCATACCAATGTTGGAATATTCACACTGACCAGGCGCCCGTTGGGGCCCGGTGGCTTCAAGAAACTTGTAGAGCTGCGCGTTGGTGTATCCCAAATGCGGATTCGGTTGGTTTTCATCAGGGTTGTCGGGCATTCGTGGAAGTCCCGAGGTATGAGTAGCCAAATGCCAAAGCGTTATCTCATTGCCATCAACAACCTTGATATCGACTTCGTCTGGAAGATGAACACGAAGAGGATCTGCGAGCGAGAGTTCGCCCCGCTGTTCAAGCAAGTGCGCAAGGGTCGCAGTGAAGACCTTCGTGATTGAACCGATCTCGAAGATCGTGTCCTCGGTGAAGCGCTTGTACCAGATCGGCCGATAGCCGAGGG
>CALCOW010000235.1 GCA_937899935.1 uncultured Phycisphaerae bacterium | reverse complement strand
TGGTGACAAAGTTGATTTTCCCAGAGATCGGAAAATTAAATTTATCAACATGTACCGCAAAGGGCTTATAAACCATAACGCCCTTTGTGATGTTGGCGGTGATTGGGTCAATCGATCCTTTGATTTGCTTGGCATGAGAACTTTGGGCCAAACTTAGCGCCAGCATCAGTGGAAGGCCGCTATCAAAGGTAACTTCGCCTACGGTCAGATTTAGTTGCCCACCAAGCTCTTCCATCTCTCCATTAATAGGAATGGCGGCATCAGACCAACTGAGTCGTAGGGGCTCTTGTCCCGCGTCAATGTCTCCCAAGATTGGACCCATCTTGGACAGCACGACCTTGCGCAATAGGGGCGTGATAATAAGTTGGCCTTTGAGAGGTGCATCAGGATTGGTCTGAAGAACGCCGCCTTCGTTGGTAAGAGCGGCATTGACTTGGGCATTGGTTGATTTGAGATTAAGGCTCACGCTACCACTCTCTTTAGAGAAGTTGTCAATGGTCAAGGTGCCACTGACGAGTTCACCAAGTGAAGCAGTCAAGACTCCACCGAGATCACCAGCAGCGTCTAACAGTGAAGTTGGCACCTGTGTGATAGAGCCACGAAGATCCATCTGCACTTTCTGTGGTGTCCAGCGTCCTTTGCGATTGGTAAGTCGCTCAATGGTTCCAGAAATATCAACCTTGCCAGAGCCACTTCCACCACTTGTGGTCGCTTTAAGAACCACACCCTCAACCAGACTCCGTGTTGCAAAGTGTGCCTTGATGGGATTCAGTGACTCTACATTGCCATCACCTGACTTGATGTCAATCTGACCCATGTTGGCAGTCAGATCAATATGTACATCACCTGGCTCCTCGGTATCGGCCGAGAACATCGACAAAGGCAATTCGAGTGCGTCGACCTGCAACGAGACTGGCACATCACTGGTTACCGTGATGGTGGCGTTTGAGTCTGAAGACCCAGAGCTGCCATGAACGTCTCGGTCCAGAATATCCCCGAGCGTTTGACGACTAAACACCGTGTTAAGGCCAGGACTCGTGACCTTGATGACCTTCGAATTCACCTTCACATCGGCACTACCGTTCAAGTTCTGCATGGCCGTTGACACCACAAGCTCGGCGTCTGACAACATGAGTCCATCTTCAGCTTTCTTGTTTGGCGCGAGTGTGACTGTTGATTGAACAGTGATCTTCCCAGATTCACCTGTCCATAGTCCGATCTTGCCTTTGGACATACCCAGCGCTTTTTCTAGGTTCGGCGTATTGATAGAGGTCAACTCGGTTGATCCGGTCAGGTGCTTCGAACCATCAGATTTATTATCCAGTGAG
Source organism: uncultured Phycisphaerae bacterium (assembly GCA_937899935.1). Taxonomy (GTDB): domain Bacteria; phylum Planctomycetota; class Phycisphaerae; order Phycisphaerales; family SM1A02; genus JAQWNP01. The sequence continues at coordinate 5,979 of CALCOW010000235.1, read as the reverse complement.
AGCGTGGTGGTGAGATCGGCAACTTGTCCTCCTTGCCCAGCGCGGAGGCGCGTTGATACATCTGCAACCATCGTGCCGCCTTTTGCCGCATCGTATGACACGGTTGCTTTGGTTCGTCGCAGTTCAACACCGCCTGGCAGTGACTCTTTCATTGAGAAAGTCACCTGGTCGAGGGTGAGTGAAGCCTTGATCGGCGCTTCAGGAAGGGTCAATCCCCCACCAATTTCCTCTGGAATGTCGAATGGTTCAATGGAAGCAGTCAGGTGCGCTGGTCCCGCCAGGGTCAGAGTCGGTTCTTCAAGCGTCTTCTGAAGAGCGGCAGCCATTGAGGGTGTCAACGTCACGTCTGCCTTTGCTTCAAGGATCGAAACGCCAATAGGACCAACTTGGATGCGTCCGTTGGCCGTGCCAGCGTCAGCCTGAACTGATGCGGTGAGCACTTTCTTGTCATTGGTTCCTTGGGAGGTGAGATTTAGTGAGATCGCATTGCCTACCACTTCCTGGATATTAAGATCGCTCATCGATGCGTTCAGAGATTCGATGCTCTCAGCAACGCCGACAGGAATGTCGCTCAGAGCGATGGTGCCGATCGGAATGACACCAGGCATATGTTGTATTGAGCCATCTTCTTTAAGCAGATCTTCGAAGTTAAGATCGATAGCCAGTGATCCACTCCCTATACCCGCACCACCCTTGAGCCCAAGGTTCTTTCCCAGTCCTTTGGCATCAAAAGAGATCAGTGTGTCTCGTATCTTTATTGGCGGGACGTTTTGATCTGATGAAGTCGTCAATTGAAAATTATTCTCGATGGCAAGTGTACCTGTGCCGGTCATATCTTCGATGCCACTACCATCAATACTGCTGGGAATGGTGAATTCATTAATGTCAAACTTAGCGCGTAGGACTTCGTCCACTTCCATCTTGGCCAGCCGTTTGACGGTGGCAGGTTTGATCTTGAGTTCGATTGAGCCTTTCCCAGATCCCCCACCGCTGGCCACGTCTTGGGTGCCGGTAAAGTTGGCTTTCAATTGCGAGCTGCTCATGGCAATCAAGTAGGTGCTGCCACCTGTGCTTGTTGATTCGTCTGTTGAATCATCTGCGGAGGTAAAGGTGCCGCTGAAATCAATGGTCTCTCCAATATCTTGGGTGAGTTGCATCTGAGAACCCGCTACAAAGGGCTGACCGAGTGCGGTTGGCAGATTTTTTCCCTCAATGGTGCCAGCAAGATTGGTAGGTGAGAAGGAAAAGTCCTTTGAGGAGCCATTCTTGACGATCGGCTCCTTCACGACCAAGTTGGTCTCGAAGGTACTCGCGCCTGAATTGGCAAGTTGAGCCGAGGCGTTTCCATCAAGAACTAAGCTCTTGGATAAATCAGCAGACGTCATGCTCAGTTTTAACTCTTGGAGCCGACTTTGTGGAGGCGTAAGTGGAAGGCCCACGTTGGTCATTCCTACTTTGATATCCATCGTTGCTTGCTTTGGTGTTAACACGCCACTCTTGCTAACAAGATTGTTAATAACTCCATCGAGCTTTATACTTCCGTCTTGTCCGTCAACTTTGGTGGTGACGTTGCCAGTCAGTTGGAACTTGTCACCAGGTTGGTAGGTGACGTCAAGCTGTGCGATGTCATAAGTGAACACGCGCTTGTCTGGTAGTTCAGTCAGCTTGATATCAAGATCGTGGACATTGATATCCATGCTGGGCATATTTGCGACCCCAGCTCCTCCATCATCTTTGTCATCGTTGCTTGAGTCTTCTTTGCCATCGTCTTCTGTAAGAAGCTTGCTTAAACTCAAGGATCCATCTTTATCAAGTGTGGTCGAGATGTCACCACTAATATCAACACGAACAGGATCGATGCCAGAGAAAATCAAACTCAACAAACCTCGGTTGAGCTTGACGCCTACATCCACGGAAGTCACACCGTCTTCACCATCAATCACTAAGTGACCGATCTCTTGTGAGCCAAACCAACTCAGTGAGAGTCCCTCCACATCAATGGTTCCATTAATGGACTTGTCGAGTTGTGAACGCACCACAGCTTGTGCAATGCCCCAAGACAGGATCCATGGCAAGAGAATCACGATGATGAGAATGACAGCCGCAATGCCTATGACCCAGGCCGGCCAACGACGGGATTTTCGGGTGGTCATGTCTGTCATGAGGCGCTCCTGGCTCGAAGGGTGTTGAAATGACAATGGAGGGGAATCCGTATAGTAGATCCACCGGGCAGATTTGTATCCCATAGGCGGAGACCAAGCAGATCATGATGCTTTTCATGTACCTCCGGTATGCTGGTAGGTATGAAAGAGATGCTCCATATCGCTGCCCCAGGCAAGGTCAATCTCGCTTTATGGGTTGGGCCAGTAGGTGCTGATGGGATGCATCCCATCTGTTCATGGATGGTTACGATTGATTTATGTGATGACCTAGCCCTGCATCGCCTACCACCTGGCCGCCTCAGTAGGTACGCAATTCTCTGGCACCAAGAGGCTCTGCAAAGAACAGAGATCGACTGGTCCATTAAGAAGGATCTTGCGGTCCGTGCTCATCTGGCGCTTCAATCGCATGTGGGCAGAGATTTGCCTATCCAGATGAAGTTGGAGAAGCGCATTCCAGTTGGTGGTGGTATGGGTGGAGGTTCTTCCAATGCTGCCGCGACCTTACGAGGTCTCAATAGCTTGTTTGATCTTGGCCTGAGTACAGCGGATTTAGCGGGGATTGGCTCCGGTATTGGCTCTGATGTTCCCTTCTTTATTGACGGAGGCAGCGCTCTTGTTGAAGGCGCCGGAGAAAAAGTCACTGTCCAACCAACATCATCACCAATTCATTTGGCGTTGTTCTTCCCCGGTGTCGCCTGTCATACTGGAAAGGTCTATGAACAATTTGACCAAATGACTGCGAGTGCAAATTCACCACAGCAGGTTTATGACATGCTTGAATCCAGTCTTGACCCAGACGTCTTATTTAATGATCTTGGAGCCGCTGCGTGTTGCGTAGCCCCGGTCCTCAACACGCATATAGAACAGATACAGGCCTTGGCTGAACGATCTGTTTGTGTCAGTGGCAGTGGCTCAACCTTATTTGTTGTTTGTGATGACATGATGCACGCAGAGGCATTGGTGCAAGCGGTCCATAAGGATTCTGGTCTTCTCGGCATCGCCACATCGAGCATTCAAGAGGCCCCACCACTTTTGGTGGAGGGGCCATAATCGATCTTCTAGCAAGGGTTTTGCTGTCCAGAGTATGCTACAAGATCACACTTAACTTTTTTCGTTCTTACTGAGTAGAAAGGGCTGTCATGGCTACTGCAACAGAAGGTTTTGTTCCAGCCGATCTCGACGGCGCACAAATCGAAAATGTCCAACCACTCATTGATGAGTTGATCAATCGTGATGTTGATCAACCTGAGGCACTTGAGACATTCGTGCTTGACCGAAGTGAGCTTGATTCTGCAACCAGTGAGGCTCATGTTGATCTTTATGTCAGCATGAGCCGTCATACTGATGATGAAGCAGCAAAGAAAGCGTATCTCCAATTCGTTGAGCATACTGAGCCCAAACTGAAAAAAGCGGCCTTTGAACTCGATAACAAAGTGGCGGCGTCTGCCGCGGTCAATGAGTTGGATAAAGAGCGGTATGACGTCCTCTTGGAAGGGATACGCAGTGACGTGGAAATCTTCTGTGAAAAGAACATCCCACTCTTTACAGAAGACACAAAGCTCGGGCAGGAATATGGAGAGATTCGTGGAGCGATGAGTGTTCACTTCGATGGCGAAGAGAGAACATTGCCACAAATGGCTCGTTACTTTGAGGACACAGATCGATCGATTCGTGAACGCGCTTGGTTGAGTGTCGCAGAGCGACGGGATCAAGATAGAGACCGCATCGACGACATCTTTGATCGAATGGTACAGATACGCCATCAGATCGGAGTGAACGCTGGTCTTGGTGACTATCGGAGCTACATGTTTCGGGCGATGCATCGATTTTCATATACCCCGAAAGACTGCGTTGTTTTTCATGACGCGGTTGAAGCGACCTGTATTCCAGTCCTGCGGCAGCTTGACGAGCAACGTAAAGCTCAGCTTAATGTGAGTGAACTTCGTCCTTGGGATCTTGATGTTGACACGCATGGGCGAGAGCCGCTACGACCATTTCGTGATGCAGATGATTTGATTGAGCGATCCTCCCGTTTGTTTCATCGTATGGATCCGCAACTCGGTACGCTCTTTGACTCACTGCGAAGTGGAGACTGTCTGGACCTTGATTCGCGCATGAATAAACAGCCAGGTGGTTACCAGGTTTTCAGAGAACGACAGCGCGTTCCATTCATTTTTATGAATGCGGCCGGTCTCCATCGTGATGTTGAAACGATGGTTCATGAAGCAGGTCATGCTTTTCATTCTTTACTTTCAAGAGATGAGCCTCTGATTGCTTATCGCAATCCCCCTATTGAATTTGCTGAAGTAGCGTCGATGACCATGGAGTTGACATCTTTTCCTTACCTTGATGAGTTCTACACCGAGGAAGAAGTAGGCCGTGCTCAGCGACGTCAATTACAAGATCTAGCGAAAATGCTTCCGTGGATTGCAACGATTGATGCGTTTCAGCATTGGATCTATGAGACACCAACTCACTCTCGCCAGGAACGCGAAGAAGCATGGCTCAATCTTGAAGAGCGGTTTGGATCGTCTCTTGATTGGTCTGGCCTTGAGCACTTTCGTCGTTGTGCGTGGCATCGGCAACTCCACCCCTTCCAGGTGCCGTTCTATTACATCGAGTATGGCATTGCACAATTAGGGGCCCTGCAGCTTTGGCTGCAATTCCGTGAAGATCCAGAACGTGCGCTTCGCAACTATGCCAAAGCGTTGTCTCTAGGTGGCAGTCGCCCTTTGCCAGAGCTTTTTGAGACGGCAGGACTCGAGTTTAGATTTGACACACCAATGATGGGCAAACTGATGGACACAGTGGCTGATGTTCTTACGGAGTTGCCGGAGTGAGCAATCATGCCGGACATATGACGCCAGGCGAATTCCGAGAGCATGGCTATGCCATGATTGATTGGATCGCTAATTACATGCAGCAGGTTGAGCAATATCCAGTGCTGTCACAGGTAAGTCCGGGCGATATCTATAACCAGCTACCAGAACATCCACCTCAAGAGGGTGAGACGATGGCTGCAGTGATGAAGGATTTTGATGATCTGGTTTTACCGGGAATCACACACTGGCAGTCACCGAATTTCTTTGCGTATTTTCCAGCCAATGTTTCTGGGCCTTCTATTTTAGGGGAGTTACTTTCTGCCGGACTTGGCGTTCAGGGGATGTTGTGGTCGACGAGTCCAGCATGTACCGAACTTGAAACCCGCATGCTTGACTGGATGGTGGAACTACTCGACTTGCCTCAGGGTTTTCTTTCCTCAAGTGAGGGCGGTGGCGTTATACAAGACTCTGCATCAAGCGCGGCGATTTGCGCAATGATTGCGGCTCGGGAGCGAATCACTGATGGTGCTTCCAATACACTTGGACTCAAAGGCATTTCTGAACCACTGGTCGCCTATTGCTCTAGTGATGCGCATTCAAGTATTGAAAAAGGTGCACGCATTATTGGCATTGGAACGCAGTGTGTGCGACTCATACCCACGGATGAAGAGCACCGAATGCGACCAGATGCTTTGGAAGCAGCGATTGAGGCCGACATTGCTGCAGGTCGCAGGCCGTTCTTTGTGACGGTGACAATTGGTACGACTTCTTGTGGCGCGGTTGATCCGCTGCCAGAGATTGCAAGTATTGCTCGGCGGCATCGGCTCTGGATTCACGTTGATGGAGCGATGTATGGTATTGCCGCACTCTTGCCTGAATGTCGATGGATTCATGATGGTCTCGACCGCGTCGATAGTTATTGTGTCAATGCTCATAAATGGATGCTGACAAACTTTGATTGTAGCATATTTTATATTCAAAATAAAAAAAATTTT
>CALCOW010000234.1 GCA_937899935.1 uncultured Phycisphaerae bacterium | reverse complement strand
TCCGATCTTCATTGCATTGGCAAGTGAGAAATATCCCTTGCCGGCCGCTTTGTTAGGTGAGGTCTGTGCAACGTCAGATGTGCCAGCCGGAGCCATCAATATCCTGACCGGTCGCCGCGCTGACTTACTGAGCCATCTTGCCGATCATCGCCGCGTGATGGCGATTACGGCTGCTGGCGTTTCCGGAAACATGGCTGAACTACTTCGCTGTGGAGCATCAGAGAACATCAAGCGCGTCACCATCTACAAAGCTAAAAAAGCCGACTGGGTAGAGGACCAAAAGTGGTTGGCACCTTGGCAACTTGAAGAGCATGTTGATGCCAAAACGATCTGGCATCCCTCGGCGACTTGAGTTGCCGACTTTCAACGGGAATCACAAGGCTAGATCTCGGGCACCTCAACCAAAAACGGGCGCTGTCGATAGTTGCCCAGACTTGGATCAGTGACATCCACTGGGGCTTCCAGTGGGGCACCGTTGAGTAAGCGAGCAGGAAACTGATTGGCCAATTCATCGACTTCCATGCTCCGTAAGCCAGTCGAAGGATCTAAGGCTCGACGATCGAACAAGCCGACTGTGACTGAGCTCATCTGAAGATCTTCATTGTGGTGGAAGTAGGCTGGTATGTTCTGCCCACGCAGTTGGCCGGCATAGGATTCGGCACTGCGACGCCGCAATTTGCGATCCATGCCTTGAGGGTCTTCGGGGTCAACCCAAACAGCCACGTCCAGGGTGTAAAGCGGTACCACAGTTGGAAACTCAACACGAGCCGACCGGAGGTCGAATGGTGATAATTCGCCCGGGAGTGGTTGAGCTTCAATCTTCTTTAGAATGGCTGATGGAAAGAGCTTGCGACCATCAACTTCGAGCGCCAATAGTTTCTGGCGATCTGGCTCAACACGCTCATCTTCCCAACCTTCATAACGACCCCAAACCACCATGCTGCCATGCCGATGAGGTTCGACGCGGGCTGCCGCCAGATCCGGAAGCAGCATTTGAGCATCCCGAAGCCATTGTTGGGCCTGGGCAATGTGCTGGTTGCTTGTGAAGGTCGCCAGAACCAAGACCCAGTAGGTCTTGTTGGCGGAAGATTCAAAAGCTGTATCGGGCTCCGATGGAACAAGTCTCTCATCCCAATCCTGACCAAAGTCATAGGTCGAGTTAGACGAACTTGCCATCGTTGAAGACGTACCTTTGGTAGGTCCCTCAGGGGCGCAACTCCCAAGAGCCAAAGCCCACCCGACCAGAACGATAACACCGCCAATAGCGGACCTTTCTACACAAGAAGTTGACCAATTCTTCAACATAATTTTGACTCAAATACCCCCACTCATGGCCTCTTATAACCGTCGTAACCTTACGAATCCTGCCTACTTGTGTCAAAGACGTGAATTCTTTGAAAGTTCAAGATCTGAGAACCTCTCCGTCGATAATACCCCTGGCAAGCGCGGGTTTCCCCAGGTGCTTCCGCATTGCCAAGAGCGTGGGATCCAATAGGGAGCCGAAAGAGGGCGACACACCTCCTAGCGGTAGGTGCGGAAGGAGCTTTTGCAGATGTCAGAGATCTCATCCATAGGTCCAAAGGGTAGCGGTCAGGTGGGGCCGTCGGACCGCCCAGAACGACTCGCTGGTAATATCGCAGGCCAGAGACCGCCTGAGAGCCAGCTTCGTCCGGGTGAATCCGATACGACCACCGATCGCGTGGATGTATCAGATCATGCCCGTTTTCTGGGCATGCTGAAATCGATGTCACCTCTTCGTGAGGATCGCATTGAGGCTGTCAGAGAGATGATCGCAGCTGATCAGTACGTCACCGACGATATGCTGAATGTTGCCATCGACCGACTGGCTGCTGACTTGGACGAGCCAGCATCCGGCAGCTGAGACGTTGCCCAGTAGACCACCATGCAGACAAGGGTCACCCTCGAGTAGGTATCCTTGCAGCATGCGCCTCTGGACACCCATCTCCGTAGCCTCTCTGGTTGGTGGCATCGCCTTGGTTATCGTTGGCTGCCAATCACCGCCAGCACCCCATGTGTTTGATGATGCGACCACATCGGGTGATTGGTTGTTGTGGCCACAATCGATGCGTGTGCACCCACTCACACGGGTGATTGCTCAAGCAAACACAGAACCTCCCATCGTTGAAATGCGCGTTGAGTTTGTTGATCCAATTGGACATCCAATCAAATCAACCGGCCAGATGGCGATCACCTATAACGACTCTACTGGCAGCATTCGCAATGTGCCTCCCATTGGACTGTGGGAGACCGATCTACGAGATCTTGAGGTCAACCGGAGCCACTGGGATGACGTGACTGAGACGTATCTCTATCGCTTTCCGCTTCCCAAAACAGCAACGGGCAAGAGTGGAATGCTGCGCGTCATCATGCTCCAAGAAGATGGCCAACAGTTCGATGATGTGTTTGCACTTGAAATTCCAGACACCATGCAGCCAAAGGCTGCTACGTCGAAATCTATCAACCGATTATCAGAACCGTCTGCAACGACCGAAAGCACTGTACTGAGGCAAGAGATGCGTCTGGCTATGCTTGATTTGATAAGACAAAAGCAACCTGATGCTACAACTGACGGAATATCCGACCAGGTGGAACTTGCAATTGTCGAGATTCGTTCAGGCGCGCCAGATTTCTTGATGGTCTCAGCGGAAACTGAAGAGAAGTTGCACAGCGGCAGCCATATTGATGGGGCCGACCAGAGAATTGCGGGCGCCGAAGCTTTTCTGGCCGAGTTGGAATTGCCCCGCACTGACCTGGTGCAATTTTTGCTCGATAAATACCAGGCTGGCAATCTTTCTCCAAAGCAAACAGAACTGCTTGCTCAGTTGATCGTTGCAAATATGCAGCAGGTAAAAGCCCAATTGATCGAGTAGTGGGGGCTTGGCAGTGACTCAGCGAGATGCACCAACGCTCTTAGGCCGCCTCGATCAATGTGTACTGATCAAGGTTCAAGATCGTGATTTCACCATCATCTAATTGCAGTTCAAGACGATCAAGCCAAAGTTGGTCGTCTTTTGCGTGGGCAAACCATGAGCCGGTCTTTGCCTGACGATAACGGTGAATCACACCCTCAACACACGTTGACCAAGTTCGATCACGCAGCGGTGTCTGCTGAGTCACTTTGACCCTTTTGCCTGGCTGGATGAGGTCTGTCATCTGCTGCATCCGGACATCTTAGCACCCGTTTGTGAATGCAACACGCTTCACTGAGAAGCTACTGAATATCTCGACAACCCAGTGTCACAATGGTTTCTGACTCAAATGGGTGACTTGCCAGATAGGCATTGAGTTGTTCGCAATCAATTTGGTCAATTTGTTGAGCAATCTGCAACAGCGATCGAGAATGTCCGAGACGATCCATGTCATAGGCAAGAGCTCCTGCCCTGGCTTGAGAAGACTCTCCTTGCATAATGAGCCTACTTTTGAGGCCAATGACCGCTCGGTTGAATTCTTGTTGGGTCACACCTTTACTCATTTTGGCTAATTCTGCTTGGCATATCTCAAGCGTTTCATGCGCTCGATCAGGGGTTGTCCCTGCGTAAACCGTTACATAACCGAAGTCTCTGCCAGGTCGGTAGGAGGCGGCCACGCTGTAGCAGAGCGATCGCTTCTGCCTGACTTCGGTAAATAAACGACCACTGCTTGAACCGCTCAAAATGCGAATCGCCAACCTTTGAAGCATGCTGTCAGGATCTGATTCTTTGGGTGCATCAAAGGCCATACCAAGATGGACCTGAGAAGCATCCGCCTCAAAGTGATGGTGACCTCTTGCCCCTTGTTCACTCACTTCAATTTCAGGTGCCTCACCAATACTAGCGCTGAGCGCCTTATCAAAACGTTCCGCAATCTCGCCAACCTGAATGTTGCCCGCCACCGCAATGATCGATCCCTGCGCCGTTGATCTTGTTTCCCAATGTTCTCGCAAGTCGTCGATGCCTGCCTCAATGAGAACGTCTTCATGACCGTAGCCGCTTCGACTAAATGGTTTGGGCAAATGACACTCAGCGAGTCGCACCATAGCCAGATGTTGCGGTTCATCTTCAAGACTCTTGAGGGACTGCAGACAAAGACTTCGAACTGGGTCTAACCCTGTTTCAGGAAGCAGGGGCTGCCGCACCGTGGTCGTCAGTAGATCAATCGCTTTTTGTGTGTGGTGGCCCACCATACTTGCAGACAATGACATATGGCGAGAGCGCACGGTGATATGACGCTGCACACCAATTCGATCAAAAGCATCACTGAGTTGACGACTATCAAAACCACCGGCGCCACGAAAGATCAGTTCACTTAACAGTGCTGCGTATCCATCGCCATCGGGCGGATCAGTTGCGGCGCCAGATGGAATCAGCCAGTTGATTGCCACTGATGAGACACCATCGATAGGCTCAGCTACTAAGCGAGCGCCGCAAGAAAGTTCGAGTTGCTGAATTCCATTAGACATTTCTCTACAACCACCAATCTAGATGCAAACATGACTCAAGGAAGTGGGCCGAAGATTCAACACACAACCCGGACATCGTAGTTAGATGTCAACGAGAAGCGATCCAAATCAGGCTGAGCTGACGACATCATCCATCGAATAACAGCCAGGTGGACGTCCCGCAATCCACCTCGCCGCAGCCAACGCACCCCGCGCATAAGCCATATTTGACCGCGCATTATGAAAAATTTTTAAATTTTCTTCAGGGGCCTCAAAACGTATTTCATGGCTTGGAGAGGCACCCTCCAAACGGTTACTTTTGATGTGGTCATGCGCCCTTGCTTTTGGATTAATCGCATCGATTGCTGCTGCTAGATCAAGGGCTGTTCCCGAAGGCGCATCGCGTTTTGTCGATCGATGCGTCTCCTCGATGGATATTGAAGTTTGGTCCTGAAATACGGCCGCTGCCATCGTGACAAGCTGTCGCATTCTGGCGACCATGATGGAGGTGTTTGGAGCTAACAACAACGGGACACGATTGCTCGCAAGTACTAGTTTTTCAGTGGTTTGCTGCGACATGCCGGTGGTTCCTACGAGGAATGGACAGCCAAATTTTTCGGCCAATTCCAAGCCGGAGATTGGTCCAGGATCGATTGTGAAATCAAGAACGACATCCGGCGTAAGTGAGGCGATTTCTGCATATTCAGTTGCCGAGAGACGGTCGAGCCTTCTTACCGCAGCAAGCAGCTCAAAGCCTTGTGTTTCCTGGGCCAAAGAGACCACCGAAGACCCCATTCGGCCTTCTGATCCATGGACGATGATGTGTATCTGTGTGGTGCGATCCACTGGATGTATTGTGCCATAGTAATTTTTTTTCTGTCAAGAGCCTTCACAGGCACGTCCGATGTAGGTAAAAATTTTGTCAGGCGGACGTTCCGCCAGCAGTTCCTGCGCATTCTCCGACACGCTAGCGTAGAAACAGGAGATCAAATTCATGGCAAAGAAACGTGCCAAGAGAAAAAAGGCCGGTGGTCGCAAAAAGACTGCCCGCAAGAAGGCCCCAGCGAGGCGTAAGACGACTCGCAAAAAGGCTACTCGTAAAAAGGCTACTCGCAAGAAGGCTGGT
>CALCOW010000233.1 GCA_937899935.1 uncultured Phycisphaerae bacterium | reverse complement strand
ATCGTCCGATGTTCGAGATGGCGGTGAATGGTCTTCTGTCTTCTGGCCAAGATCCACAGTCCGCCAATGTCAACATGGCATTTGTTCAGTCAATGAGCGATCACGCGAAGGACATTACAAACGTTGGTATAGGTATTGAAGTAGGTACGACCTCTTCCCTTAGTGTAGATATTTGGACAGATATAAGAGCCAGAGAACTTGGTTCAGATCAGAAATTAGCCATGATGGCCAGCCGCTTGCGGCATGGAACCGTTATGTTTTCCGCTGATCGAGCATTGCTGAATTGGGCGAACGATCTGACTTTGATGGCCGCTGAAAAAGCAGAACGAGCCAATGTTTCAACGCAAGCCAAGGAACGCATAGCAAGGCTTGGAAAATTGACCAAGGCTGTTGGTGTGCTGGGGCAGACTGGCGCGGTGATGAGCATGGAGCTTTATCCGAAGGCGATGGGTATCACTGCCTTCGCTGGTACAAGTGATCCCAAGGCGTATCTGAATGATCAGCGTGAAATGCTGAAACTCTTAGCCGATGTTCCGGGGATGGGCTCAACAAAAGTGAATGTCGGTCAGGGTGATGCGATAAGTGCAGAGATCGAGTCACAACCAAACATGGTGCCGCCTATGGCTCAGTGGTTCAAAACCTATGGAAAACTAACTGGAACAATACGTACAGAGGGTACCGACACGGTCGCCATACGTTTGCACTCAGGTGAATTGCCTGAATTTCAAACCACTCAAATCAATAAACTCTCAGAATTACTCGGCAATGCTGAGTCTGAAGTCCGCTTGGCTTGGGCCATTGACGTAGGTTCGATCTTTAGGTGGGGGCTTTCTGTCTTGGGTCAAGAAGCCAGACTCCCTAAACTTGCTTCTGATGACACATGGCTGACCGGTACGCTCGAGCGTCATCCATTGGTGTGGAAGATGCAGATGCGTATTCCTGTGGATCAACTCATAAAAGGTGCGGCTCAAGGAAGTGCAATGAGGCAACAGCCATCTACGCAGCCGTCACGCTAAAGGTTTCAATCGGTCAAATTCGCGCAGAAAGAAAGTTGAGCTATCAATGTTGTTATGTCTTAAGGTAACTCTCTTAACCATCTGTGCGGCATTGGGCGTTGATGTCACGCCGCCAGCTGATGACCGAGCCTATGCGCCGGGAATTTTCTCAGATAGCCAGGGCACTATTCTTGTTTGGGCTGAGCCGACGAAAGCAGCAGAGGGCGGCAAGCCAGGTAGCAGCGCCGAGTTATGGTCGATCGTTGGTGCTCAGTTCGGGCCCAATGGTTGGAGTGAACCATTTGAAGTCACGCAGGCCAACCGTGAGTCTCTGTTTTTGAACTGGGCTGATGTACCTGCCGTGGCGCGCGGGGTCGATGGGCCGATGATCGTGACTTGGCTGCCGATGGTTGGTCAGGGTACCTATGCCTACCACGTTTTCGGTGCGACCTCAGCCGATGATGGGCGGACTTGGCAAATGAAAGGGCCAATCCACGATGATCGTTCTCCTACAGAGCATGGTTTTGTTTCCATGGTCGCGCAGCCAGATGCTCAGGTTCGCGCCTTCTGGCTTGATGGCCGAAACATGGCTCGCGGCCATGCACAGAGTCATGGAACCGACCACGGGCACGGTATGGGCGATATGTCTCTCCGTACGGCACTTGTTTCAGGGCCACAACAAGGTGCCGCTGAATCAACATTGTTAGACGCAAAGGTCTGTGAGTGTTGTGGGACCGATGCGGTGATGACACCGTCTGGCTCGGTCGTGGTTTATCGCGACCGCAGTGATCAGGAACGGCGCGACATCTGGTTTGTGCGTGAGGATAAGAACGCTGCAAGTGGATGGACGCAACCGGCACCAGTCCACATTGATGGGTGGCAAATCGAAGCATGTCCGGTCAACGGGCCCGCCATCGATGCCACTGACGAAGATCTTGTGGTTGCGTGGTATAGCGGTGCAGAAACACGTCCAGGTGTGCATGTGGCCTTTGGAAATGGCCAGAGCTTTGCCAAGCCTATCACTGTTGACCCACATTCTATGGGGCGTGTTGATGTCGTTATGCTCGACGGTGGCCAGGAGGCAATCGTCAGCGATATCCTGCCAGTCCTTGGAGGTGGGCAATTGCAGTTGCATCGTGTTGCGGCAGACGGCGCTGTCGGCAAGCCATACAACGTTGCTAAAGTCGATGGGGGGCGCCCCAGTGGCTTCCCGAAGATGGCGCGCCTCAGCGATCAAGAGTTGCTTGTTGTTTGGACCAAGCCGGCGAAGAAAAAAGGTGGCCCCATGGGTTTAGGAGCCACCCGTGTTTCGATCGCCGATATTCCGGCCATCAAACGCACTGGTTCATAACGGACCTGTTCATTCTTGCTCGTTGATGGATTTTGTTTGCATGAGTTGCTTGGGGCAAACGTGTTGACAAGGGCCATAGACATCGACATCGTCAGATTGTGGTTGAGTGTTCAGATGGAGTGTTTGTTCAAACGTGCCCTCGGAGCGTAGTCCGTCGGAAGGCTCGGTGCTTGAGCAGCTCACTTCAGCGCATGAATCAAATAGATCTTGTGGGACACCATTCATGGCAAAGCAGTGCGCCTTACGAACCATCATGCACTGACCATTGGGCAGGCAACAAGGTGCATTGACATAAAAGTAATTGCAGTAGAGTGGATCATTCTCGCTTGGATCGGTGATCGCGCAGTCAAGGGCTGCCAGAATAGCGCAGACATCACGGGTGGCGCTGCATCGTACATTTGGTGTGCCAGGGATCACTTCGCAAGGATCGCCAGATTGGCAGGGGAATTGGCCATCGGTTAATCCGACTGTCTGTCCTTTGAAGACGCCGCTGACGAAGGAATCGACACTTGGTATTAGTGGAAAGATGGTGGTTCCGGCGAAGGTGCCGCTGATACGCATCTCTTGATGCAAAGGATCAAATTGAATTGGTAGGGCAATAGCCACTTGATTGAATGGACCGCTTGCGACACGAAGACCATCGACCCTCAGATTGATCGCCACGATTGCTGCCAAATAACCTCGGCCGGCGCGATTGATGGTGAGTTGATTTCCTGAACTCGGTTGAAGTGTGATGGTGATTGATAAGCCAGCGATCGGGCTGCTTAGCGTGATATCAAGTTTGGTTACGTTGGCGGTTTGTACATTGATGAGATCTTGAAAGTCAGTTCTTTCAATCACACCGCTGATATCAAAATCAAAGCTACCAAAAGCCTCACTGGCCGTCAGCCAGCTGTTGAGACTCATTTCGTAGCCCGTCACATCGGCAATCGCGAGCTTGCTGACGCGCCTTGATTGTTCGGGGTTGTTGGGTTCATGAATACAATCAGCGATGACATGAATCGGCGGTATGGCATGGTCGGTGATGACCATGGGAATCGTCTTTTGATAAGCAAGGTTGGCGGTTGCGTGAAGATCAACTTGCCCATCAGGATCCATCACAAGCATGGCATTCTTTGGAATGTGTGGAACGGTATCAGGTAGATCAACTGGAAAATCTTCAGGGTGTAATTCATCTGGCAATGGCAAATCAATGAGTAAGGGTGTCAGCATAGGAAAGAAGTCTTTCCAGAGTTGGTCAAAGAGGCCCGTGATGCGCCGCCATTCTTCGTGTTCACAGAGGCAGGTGGTGCATTCAAGCAAGCCAATGACCGCTTGTTGGAAAGCGATCAATTGATCACAGGGACTGATGTCGTCACGGTCACCAGATGCCTCAAACTGTTCTCGAAATGCTTCGTCACAACAGTTGTTTTGTAGCGTCCAGAACCGGAGGGCTACCATTTGCACGCTGGTACAAAGGCCTTGGCTTCCTTTCTTACACTGACATCCGCCTGTCAGTGAAACCACCGAGGCAAAGACAGTCAGCACCAACCACCAGATCACCATTGATCTGGTGGTACGTCGCGTACGGGATCTGGCAAGAGCATTTTGCCTGATCCCATCAATAGCTTGTGAGGCGCGATGGCGTTGTCTGTTGAAATGGATGTCCATGGTGATTCCTTTCGACCAATGTTGTGGCACCCAGTCCGGCAAGGCGGTGTCGGTCAACCGTGAGACGATGTCTCTTGCAGCTAATCTAGGACGGCTGTGTTTGTTGACTGAAAGTCTGGTGTAGAAAAAGCGTATTGCTCATTCACTGCAGGCGGCGTTCTGGCTTGCGCATGGCGCAAAGGCAACGAGGGCGGGGAAGTTCGATTCAAGGTGGGTGAAGGTGTGGGGGGGGCGGCGGTGTGTGTGGGGCGCAGAAACACCGCCGGTTGCAAGTGATGAACATTTGCAGGTCCGGCGGTGTGTGGGGGGATCAAATGAGAAAGAATATGTTTGCTAGTAGTAGATTACCCCAAAGCAAGCTATAACCGCCGCAGCAACACCCGTCCCTAATACTCTCACTATCTCTTGTTTGCAGCGTCCTGCACAGCCGCCCATACAGAAGTAAGCTTTACAAGCAGCAAGAGCAGCAGTGCAAACGAGCGCACATGCGACGCCGCCCCACCAGGTCCATACGAGCGCCAGGCAAACACCATAGCAAACGCGAGCAGCGGGGCCACACGCGAGACACCCAAGCTTGCAGGCAGCTCTACATGCCGCGTAGGCAAGAAGAGCAAAAATAATGGTCGCACCAAAACCTCCGGCTGCTGCCAAAATACATTCAATGAGCGACTCCCAGGCTCCATCATCTTCTGATGATCTGAATTCTCCGCCGCTTTCAGAGCCCTTTGAGCCCTCCCAGATTATGAAGTTACCGAGACCATTTTCATTTACATTTACACGAGGCGAATCACTATCAAAATGAATAATGCGGCCATTTGTGTCGACGCTGTTTTGTCCGGTGATTGCTGCATTGAACAGTGGCATATAGAGAGCATCGCCAGGCTTGACAAGCTTGCCACCATGAGGCTCCAACACATCATTGAAGATCTCAGTCATATCGATGTTCATCATTGCTTGACGGAAGTCACCGCATCCATCACTTCCAGCAAGGGTCTCATCGATTGTTTGCACGAAGAGTTGATACTGAAGTGGACTCAGTTGGTTAGGCGTTGATAAGAGTTCTGGGAGTAGCGGAGTAAATTGGCCTGGCCTTTTTTTACTCAAGACGGGTTTTGGCCCTCCTCCCAGAGCATCAATAAGTGTTAAGTCATTAACAATCTCTGTCATTTGGTAATGGAAGTCTAATGAAGCGTCTCCAAGTGGATCGTCTTCTGTAGATAAGCCAGCTAATGTATAGTAGTTGTTGATCATGCTGAAACAGTTGATATAGGCGCCTGTTTCTTCATTGTGAATGGTAATCAAAGCGACAAACATCTCACCCCACCAACTTGGATGATCGGGGATTGGTTCACGTTCACCGACTTCCTCTAAGTAGTGAACGACAAATCTTGTATCGACACGTGCTTCAGGTTCGGTCATATCCTCAACGGCAGTGCCTAATGGAATGTGATGTGAGGGTCCGTAGTAGGTTCCACAGGAGTTGATTTCCTCCTGAGGGAAGTACCATGGGTGAGCATGCTCGTCTGCAACAGGACCAAAGAGTTGGGTGTGAATTTCCTTGTTAAAGG
>CALCOW010000232.1 GCA_937899935.1 uncultured Phycisphaerae bacterium | reverse complement strand
GAAGACGGCCGCCATTAGGAAGAGGACAAGGAGAACAACGAAGCCTCCTGCCGGAGCACATCCAACGAGCCAGTCATCAGCGAACACCGACATTAATCCTGATTCCTTGACGGCGGTTCCAATGCCCAATGCGGCGCCAATAACCAATAGCACCTGCCAGTTGATGCTCCCACGCGCAATGGTGCCAGTAACACAGCGTGTCCCAATCATCAGCATGGCGCAGAACAATGCTGCAACCCAGCCTTGTGGAAGTAAGTTTAGAAGGACGACCATAAGCCCAAGGATGATTAGAGCAACAAATCCACGATCGTGACGGACGGGACGTGAATCAGCTACTTCAGAAATGAGGTAGAAGTCATCACTATTTCGATACGCTTCAACAAAGCCGTCATGCGTATCAAGCAGTAGGGTGTCCCCTGGCTGGAGTGCGATGTCACCGACCTTTCGTTTGATCTGCGCACCAGCTCGATGGACCGCAATAATCGCAGCGTTGTAAGTTGTGCGAAAGCGACTTTCCCTTACGGTCTGGCGAACTAAAGGTGATCTGGCGGAGACGACCGCTTCGACCAAGAGCCGCGATGTTTTTGAAGAGGCTACCTTTTCGACTTGATCTGTTGCGGGTACGAGACCTTTGATCTTTCGTAGATCCATGACAGAGTCGAGCACACCAACAAAGCCAAGTCGATCGCCTGCTTGGAGCACTTCATCTGGACCAACAGCGGGCAGTACTTGCTGACCACGATCGATCTGGGCGAGATACAGTCCAGGCAAGTGTCTTAGACCAGCGCTCTCAATCGATCGTCCGACGATGGGTGACTCAGGGCGCACTTCCATCTCAAGGTGATATTGCCGGGCTTCCAATGCGGTTGCAATGGGACTCTTGCGGTCGGGTAACAATATTGGGGCAAGCCAGACAACCAGTGCAATGCCCACGATCAAAGCCGGAACGCCGAGGATAGCGATGCCCCAAAATTGAAGTACTGGACTCATGGGTTCGACGGCATTCCCCATCACCAGTTCTTGGTCTATGTAACTGTTATACAAGTCCATGATGATGATATTGGAAGCGGTTCCAATCAATGTGATCTTGCTACCCATAATCGCAGCAAATGACAGTGGCATGTACAACTTGGAAGGGCTGATTCGTAGTCGGCGGGCCCAATCAGCAATGATGGGCAGGTACATCGCAACGATGGGCGTGTTGTTCATAAAACCAGAGAGCACAGCAACCGGCCACATCATTCTTGCTTGCGCACGAGCAATCGTACGAGGTCGGCCAAGTAACAAATGCGAAAGAGACTCAAGGGCTCCGGTTTCACGTATCCCCGCCGCAATAACGAAGAGAGAGCCGATCATGATGACCGCTGGATCAGCGAATCCACTGATGGCGTTTCGAGGCTCCACAACTTGGCCAAGTATGAGTAGGGTCAGTCCGCCAACCATGGCCACATCGACACCCACTCGATTGGAGATGATCGAGGCCATGACCAAGCAAATAACAATGAGCGTAAACCAGGCTGAGAAGTCCATAGAAACCTAGTCGGCGATCGTCATGCCCCAGCACCAACCCCAAGTGCACTGATTGTCTCAATAATGCGTTGATGGAGCCCAGGAACGGCACAGATGACGCCCCGATTATTCTGGAGGGTGGCACCCTGAGTGAAATCAAGCGGGATTCCTGTGACATCGGACACAATGGCACCCGCCTCGGTGGCGATTATCATACCGGCCGCATGATCCCAGATTTTCTCCACATAGCCCTTCCGGGTTGGCATGCGAAGGTAGGCATCTGCTTGATTGCGAGCGACAAGTGCATATTTACATTGGCTGTCGAGTCGAACAGGTGCTGAAGGTGATCCGAGCTCTTTGAGAACAGCGGCCGTTTCATCTTGTTTGGAGTGGCCAGATTCGACAGATTCACACGTGCGGATGGTGTTCCCATCGTCCCAGGTATTTGCATGAACCTGCCTTGGTGTGCACTGTGGGTTGCAAGCAGCATACTCCCATGTACCTGCACCCTTCATGGCCGCATACATCACACCCTGCTCATCAGCATGATCAAGAGCGGCTGTTTGATCAACTGGCAGGCTGGGGCAGCCCATGACGCCGAGAACGACTTCGCCGTTTTCAATGTAGCCAAGTGCAATTGCAAACTGCTGTTCTCGTAAGAACCCCTTCGTTCCATCAATAGGATCAAGTGTCCAGTAGCTATCAGCCGAACCATCGTGGTTACAGGCATCAATAGCATCAAGCACTTGTGCTGTGGTCGAGTCAGAGCGTGCTGCTTGCACGGTTGAAACAACCGCATCTAGTACTGCAGCTTGGCTTGCATTTCGTAGTAAATCAGCACTTTCCTCACCGACGATTAAGGGTGCATTGAGACTTTCATTGAGGCTCATCCATACCAAAGCTTGCACAGCGAAGTCGGCAACCGTGACTGGACTGCGATCATCTTTGGTTACTTCGCGAACTGATTCAAGCTGACGCTGAACATGTTTTGCTGCACCACATCCAGTGGCCACGGCGCTCAGTGCCGCCTGCAGCATAGGGTGCTGCTGATTCATGCATCTTCCTTTCGCTCAAAGCGAGGGTAGTTATTCTGGCGCTGACCAGCTTCCCTTAAAGTCATTAAGCACGGTATTGAAGTCGTCTTCAAGACCCTTGAAGGATCTTGCTTCGACGAGTTTTTCGCGAAGCTCCTTGCCGGGACCTCGCATGTATTCCAGGAGTGCTGATTCAAAGGCAGGAACGATCTTGTTCTCGAGGTCATCGAGGAACCCATTGGCTCCTGCAAATATGGAAATACATTGATCGATGACATTAAACGGTTGGTATTGTCCCTGCTTGAGCAACTCAACCATGCGAGAACCGCGATCTAGTTGGCGCTGACTGGCAGTATCGAGTTCCGTGCCCAGTTGTGCAAAGGCCTCTAGCTCACGGAATGCGGCCAGGTCGAGTCGAAGTGAACCGGCGACTTCCTTCATAGCTTTGATCTGAGCATTACCACCTACACGGCTCACCGAAATGCCCACATTGATAGCCGGACGGACACCAGCAGCGAACAGTTCAGGTTGAAGATAGATCTGGCCATCCGTAATCGAAATTACATTGGTGGGGATGTATGCGGACACATCACCCTCTTGTGTCTCGATAATGGGAAGTGCTGTGAGTGAGCCTCCGCCTTCTTCATCAGAGAGTTTGGTTGCACGTTCAAGAAGTCGGCTGTGGAGATAGAAGACATCGCCAGGGTAAGCTTCGCGACCAGGAGGACGACGGAGCAAGAGAGAGAGCTGGCGATAGGCAATTGCCTGCTTTGACAGATCGTCATAGACACACAAAACATGTTTTGGTGTCTTGCCTTCTTTGCCTTGCCACATAAAGTGCTCGCCAATAGCACAGCCGGCATACGGAGCAATGTATTGAATGGGTGCCGGATCTGAAGCACTAGCGGTGACGACGATTGTGTAGTCCATCGCACCATGCTCACGAAGCGTTTCAATCACACCAGCAACAGTGGATTCCTTCTGACCAACAGCAACATAAATACAGACCACGGCATCGGGTGTGCCCCAATACTGCTTCTGATTGATAATGGTGTCGAGACAAACGGCGGTTTTTCCAGTTTTTCGGTCACCAATAACCAACTCACGTTGGCCGCGACCAACAGGAATCATTGCGTCGATGGCTTTGATGCCCGTCTGAAGTGGTTCGGTCACCGGTTGGCGGAAGGCGATGCCTGGTGCCACGATATCGAGCTTGCGGGTCTGTGTTGTGTTGATCGGTCCGGCGCCGTCAAGTGGGTTGCCCAATGGATCGACGACGCGTCCCAGCAACTCTTCACCAGCGGGAATTTCTAGTAACCGACCTGTCGACTTAACGGTGTCACCTTCGCGAATGTGAAGGTAATTGCCGTAGATCACTGCGCCAACGGTGTCGAGTTCTAGGTTCATTGCCTGGCCCATGACTACACCTTCAGAGGTTTCAAACTCCAGGAGCTCACCGGCCATCGCATTAGAGAGACCATAAATGCGCGCAATACCATCACCTACTTCAACCACTCGGCCAACCTCAGAGATCTCCAACTCACTAGAGAACTGCTCGATTTCCTGTTTGATGACAGAGGTGATTTCATCAGTCTTGATCTTCACGGCTCATACTTTCTGAATAGCGTCGTTTGGACAAAGGACTCTTCTTTACTTAGTGAGAATCCTGAATTTCGAAAACAATATTTACGGTTGCTTGAATGGTGACATCACCCGCCTGGATTGATGTTGATGGATCAGCTCCAAAGTAACTCGCTTCAGCCATCATTTTTGATCGTTGCATGCCGAGATTATGGTCGTTGTTGGCCAAGTTACCGATTGAAATGTTCAAAATGCGCCCCAGGCTGATCTGAGCAGCATCAGCAATCGTTTTCGCATCGGCCATGGCATTCTTAGTGGCCTGGGTGATCACTTTGTCTCGATAGGCGCGTTGGTCCTTAAGGCCAAAGACAATACCATCAATGCTGTTTGTTCCGGCGCTCGTTGCAGCATCGATAATCATTCCAACGTCATTAATTCGATTTGTTTTAATAATGAGCTGGTTCGAAACGCGATAGCCAACAATTTTTTCTTTCCAGTCACTTGGCGGATTGCGTGGTCTTGGGGTGTACAAGGGGTCGATCTCGAACGAACTCGTCTGGTATTCGTCCTTCGTGAGACCGGCTTTCTTCAACGCTTCTAGACTCTCTTCCATCTTTTTGGCGTTTTGGCGGATGGAATCGGCGGCCTTATCTTCTGTTGTCACCACGCCCAGCATGATGGTGACTTGATCAGCGGGCCGCTCCATCACAGCAGTAGCGCTCAACTGTAGTTGAGGCACCTCGTTTGGTGGTGGTGTCTCAGCTCCGACGACAGACGCGTCATGCACTGCAATAAGCGATAGCGCTAACACGACTAGTGCGTAGAGTGATCTCATGGCGTTGCTCCATTTTCGTTGCCGGTTGGGCTGACGAAGTCGGCGAGATGCCCACGAATAGCATTGCTTCCGCCTTGTCGGAGTTCTTCTCGCAGACGAGTGAGTCTGGTTGCGACTGAGCCGTCAATCAATTGATCGCCGATGAGCAGCTTGAGCCCTCCGAGCATTTCCGGATCCTGATAGGCGTGAAGGACAGGCTCTTTGCCAATGGCCTCTTTAATGCGCCCTCGGAGGACGTCTAGATGATCGGCCGACAACTCGACAGCGGTAAATAGATCGACTTCGACACGGCCGAACGTTTCTTGGATCATCAAATCAAAGGCTTGTGTGATTGACTCAATGTGATCGAGTCGGTTTTTATCATTGAGTACGAGGAGGAAACGTAGGGTCAGGTCTGTGATGCGGTCTGCGAAGATGGCGCGAAGGCTCTGGGTACGAGCTGCTACCGCAACAATAGGACTGCGCAAAAACTCTCTGAAGAGTTTGTGCTCTCGAGCCAATTCACAGATTGATTCGAGTTCCTGGCCAACCTCCATGATCTTCGCCTGGCCGCCTGCGGCATCAGCGAGCTCATACAAGCTCTTGGCATAGATCATGG
>CALCOW010000231.1 GCA_937899935.1 uncultured Phycisphaerae bacterium | reverse complement strand
TTACCAGGACTCATTGGCGGGCAAGGCAATACCGGTGGGGGCATTCCAACTGGCACCGATGGCTGGAGCGCCAGAATGATGTGGCGTAGCAAAGGCAATGCGGTGCAGTATGTCTACCATCCCGATCAACCCAACAACTATGGAGAAGATTTGCCTTGGTCAATTGATCAGCAGTCGATCCAGTTTCTACCCGGCCAGTGGCATGAAGTTGTTCATGAGATCCAGATGAACACACCAGGTCAAAACGATGGACGCATCACCTGTTGGTTTGATGGAGTCAAGGCACTTGAGACTGAGGCCATGCGATTTCGTGACATCGATGATTTTGCCATCGACGGACTGTACTTCAGTACCTTCTTCGGCGGCAGCAATTCAAGCTGGGCCACCACAAAGGACGAGGCCATCTGGTTTGATGACTTTCAAATCGAAGTCATCTCGAACCTACCGCAGTGATGACAGGGATTAGACTTCCCAGGCGCTCAAATCACGATCGGCAATCTCGGCCAGTCGCTTGTTGTAGGGCTTAAAGTATTCCAACAACTCTTGTCGCATGGCGGGGGACATTGGTTCGTAGCCACGTTTACCAGATCGCTTTTGCGCTCTTCGAGCGGCGGCTCCAATTGGACTTCTGCTAAGAGCGCCTAAGAGAGGCGCGACACCTATCTTCTTTGCTGCAGACCGAACACGAGGAAACATGGCGGCATTTTTCATTTGGCCAATCACCGACGGCAGGTAATCGTCATCCACTCCAATAAACTTGTAGATGTCTTGAATGAAACCACGATCATTCGCCGCCAAGTCATCATAAAAAAGCAACTTGACATCTGCTGCCGGATAGTGCTCAAGAAGTGATTCTATTTGTTCGCTGTATCGACTGCGCGCCAGCAAATCATCGTCAGCCTTAATCGCTTCAGCAAAGGTGGACCAACCCTGTTCAATACAACGAGCCTGATAATTACTGTAGGCCCGGTCAACTGGATTTCGCATGATCATCATGATCTTAATCTCAGGCAAGGCCGCCACCATTCGAGGAATCGCCTCAAGCAGGCAATACCCAGTTGCAATTTCCCCAATGGCTTGATGCTCGCTGGTCACACCAGAAAACTGTTGTCGATACCAAGCCTCTCCGCGATGAAACTCACGATCAAAAAAGTAGGTCTGTTTCTGCCCTGGCAGATAGACCTGTGGGTGATCTCGTAGGGCCGCATCGAGCCATGTTGTTCCGCAGCGTTGGCAGCCAACACCTAAGAAGCTCAGCGGCAGGCGATCTGGGATAGGTTGTGTTTGCTCAGCGATACGGCACCTCAAGGCAAGCCAATCTATTTAGGAGCCTGTTTCTTGTCCAAAGCATAGGCCAGCATACGATACAGAATCTGGCTCAAGGGTTGTCATTGGCATGGCCCCTCAGGCCCACCCGCATCAGAGCACCGAGAACTGCCCTATGTCCGAAGTCCGCCGTGGCGTTATTCGCATCACAACTAACTACGGAAGACTTTTTTCGACATTAGCCATCGGCTTGGCCTTGGTGCCAATTCAGCTGGCGTGGCTCGGAACCAATGGCTTTGGACTGCTGATGGCGGTGGGGGCAACGGTGGGCTTGGCGGCCATGCTCCGAGACATCATTCGGCATTCCATGGTGCGAGAGCTTGGCGCCGTTTGGCATCTTGCCATAGGGGCAGATGCGACACCGGAAGACCGCGAACATTTTCGCAGTGTCTATGCAGCTGCATTCCTGCTCTGTTTGGGCGTAGCTGTGATCATTGGATTGATCTTTGTGGGTTTTGCAGCCTTGCTCCAAAACGCTATATGGCCTTTCGAAGAGGTGCCCGAAGTTTATCGAAAGGGGGGGCTCTGGATTCTCATCTCCGAGGGCATCGGCACCATGCTCTTAGTGATTCTGGCGCCGGCCTACAACATGTACGTGGTTGCAGAACGGTTTCTTGCAAACAACGTTTGGTACACGCTGAAGCGTGTTGGATACCTCGTTTCAGCGATCGTTCTGTTTAGTGTCCTTGGCACCAGTAACGTTGAAATGAGCCTCATTCTCTATGGCGTTTGTTCCGCTGGTCTGTGGATTATTGTTCTGTTCTCCGCAGTCACCATGATCATGATTCAAATGCCACTGACACGCCCCCATCTTGGTAAAGCAAACTGGTCGGCCATACGAGGAATCGCGGGCACCTTCGGATGGAATGGTGGTGTGATCACTGCCATGAACCTTCATGAGCGTATTGGCCTATGGATTATGCTGGGAACTTTTGGCTTATGGGGCTCAACCGTATTTGCGCTTGCCTTGAGACTCGTTGCCTATGTACGCATGCTGACATTAGGACTCTCTTTTGGCTTGGATGCCGTCAGCGCCCGACTTACCACGTCGGCCACCGGACATGAGAATGAGGTCTCAAGCGGCACACTCAAGTCGGTCGTCCATCACTCAACACGACTGCATGGGTACGTTGCTTTTCCCGCCGCCATGACGGTCTTCCTATTAGCTGAACCGCTGCTGCGAATCTGGGTTGGCCGTACCACCACAGATCCAGATCCAGAAACCGGCCGAGCCGTCATTGCCTCAGCGGCAGCGCTCGTTCAAATCATGGTTTTCGGGATGGCCAGCCGAGCAATTGCAGATGGGTGGATGAAGATTCTCTATGGTGCGGGGCACATCAAACGCTACGCACCGATCATCCTTGCCGGGGGTGTTGCCAATCCACTGATCACCTTTGCACTGATCTACACACTGCCTGAGCAAACCAGCTACCAAGGCGCCGCCTGGGGCTTTTCTTTCTCAATCGTCATCGCACACTTATTGCTGTTGCCCGCGGTCGGCGCGGCTCGATTAGGTACTAGCTGGGCGCAGATGCTCGGTGCGCTTTGGCGACCATTTTGGCTGGCAGCGATTGCCTGTGTGGTGTATCTGATTGCCCTAACCTCGACGGCGTG
>CALCOW010000230.1 GCA_937899935.1 uncultured Phycisphaerae bacterium | reverse complement strand
TCATACCCGCTATCTTTCTAATTGTCGCGGGGCTTTATTGTGCCTACTACGGCGGCCGGATGCTCAGTCGTTAGTTAGACGCGCTCATAATGAACGCCGCGCAACTCATGCTGCGCAAGCACTGCTTCGACCAGCCCTGGTTCCGTCGCTAATAACTCAGGCGTATGAACTCCCGGTTTATCAAAAGTCTTATCTTCCAACATACGTCCCAGAATAGTGCACGGGAATGCTGTTGTTCGAGACATACTTGTCGCTTGCATTTGGGTGCTATAAAAATCAGTTAAATCCCATTGCAGACGCATGGCCTGGCCGTCTTCATGACCATCCACAATGATGCGCATGACCGTCAGATCCTCTTCGCCAGGCTCGTAAGTCCACAATGGGAACATCAAGGCGGAGATAACATCACGAGGCACCACTGATTGTCCATTGACGTTAATAGGTTCTGTCGAAAACAAGCCCGTGGCCCGGAAAATACGCATCAATTCGTAGTGTCCGGGGTACCGCAGTGTCTTTTCTTTCATCTCTGGTACGTCAAGCGTTTCTACGAGTGAGCGCAGTCCATCCGTATTGACTGCTTCGAGCGAACCAACTTCTTTGAAATCAATCATTTCAGGCTCGGTCAATGCCTCACGCACCACGACTTTGCCATCTTCCACAAGCCGGGTTGGACGTGTGTACTCCTCAATCACATCAGCCGGACTGAAACCCGCTTTGTAGAAGAACGGCCACGCTGGCCGACGCGGTAAACCGCCAACATAGATTTCAATTGAAACGACCTCATCGAGTTGACTGGCTCCATAGGCCGCCAAGAGGTGACTCATTCCAGGCGCGACTCCAAAGTCAACGACGGCACACACACCTGCTTGACGTGCCTTCTCATCAAGATCAGCCGCGCGCTCTGGCATAAAAGAAATGTCGCAGTAAGGACGACCAGACTCAATGACCGCCTCAAGAACTGTGAGTCCAACCTGACTTGAGAGAGCACCCAGAACTAAATCGTGTTCTTGAGCCAATCGCTGCACCGCGGCCCCATCAGCACAATCAAGTTCTACGGTGGTTATCTGATCACCCAATCGCTAGGTTCTCTGGCGAGCGATCTGCAATCGTCACCTGCCATGCATCATCAGAGCACATATCTTCAGCCATCACACGACCAACCATGCCTGCACCAAGCACCACGACCCGTTTCATTTGTTTATCCTCTCGCTTTCCAGAGTTATAGAAGCGGCGCAAAGATGCGAACGATTCCTTCGAAGGTCTCTCGCCAGTTACCTACCGCCTCAACACCAATCTCTGTTTCATCCATCAGTGCCTTGACCCAGACTGAGGTCGCATCGACTTCTGCTCTTGAGTACTGGAACATCGCCACTTCATAGTTCAGGAACAGACTACGCATGTCCATATTTGCTGACCCAACGATTGCAAGATCATCATCAATCACAATAACTTTGGCATGAACCATACCCTTTGGATAAAGGTGTATCCGGACACCCGCTGCCTGCATCTCTCGTAAGTAGGTCCCCCTTGCAATGTCCGCCAACTTTTGATTCGAGACCTTGGGCATCAGCACACGAACATCAACACCACGATGGGCCGCTAACACCAGGGCGCGGACCAGTGGATCATCAGGGACAAAATAGGGGGTCACCACCCAAAGCCGACGACTGGCTTGAAAGAACGCGGTCATGAGGACGCCATGCAACACATCTCGGGGCACATCAGGACCGGAAGGACAAATCTGTACCAGCGCCCCTTCATTTGGTTTCATCGGAGCGTCGGCGACTTCGATCACTTCGATGTGCTCATTGGTTGCCGCGTGCCAATCACTGCAAAAAATTCTTGAATACACGCGCACTGCGGGCCCTTGCAACGTAAACGCCAGATCACGCCAGCGCGTTTCGAGTGGCGTTGGCCCAATGTACTCCTCAGCCAAGTTCGTTCCACCGGCCCATACGTACTTCTCATCAACAACCGTGATCTTTCGGTGATTTCGAAGATTCGTGCGACGCAAGAATGGAATGTGCATGACTGGACTGAAGAAGGTGATATGGCCCCCGGCTGCCTCGAGTTTCTTAAAGAAACGGCGATGCAATCCCAGTGAACCAAACGCGTCAATCATAAGCCTTACTTTGACACCAGCTTTGGCCTTCGCGGTCAGATGCTGCTCAAGAATCTGCCCGGTGTTTCCTCCTCCAAAGACGAATGTCTGAATATGAATACTCTCTTGAGCTGCGTCGATCATCGCCAAGAGATCTTCAAATGCTTGAACACCATCCTGACACAGTTTGACATGATTGCCCCACGTCGCGCCAGGAAGATCGTAGCTGGTTAGAACCCGTTCTAATATTTGGGCTCGTTCATCTGCAGCTTCAATGTGATGATCAATGCGGAACTCTTTGCGTTCGGCGATACGTTTTCGAGATTTGCGGCCACCAAAGCTTAGGTAAAGCGGTATGCCTAATGGCGGCAGGAGTATGATGATTGCGATCCATGCAACTGTCGATTGGGGGCTCCGGTGCTGCCGCAATAGGTGAATAGACACCAACACGGCGAGGATGAAGCCTGCAACCACGACGCAGAGCAATATCAGCCAGGTCCACATGCTATTGAATCCTTGGGAGGATGAGGAACAGCGACTTAGATTCGATCGGCCTGATCGTCCAAACTCGTCCACTGACGCTTACTGACATGTACAACCGTACAGCCCAAAGAGATCAGGACTACCAACACAGCGTCGGATAGCAGCCACCATGGATCTAAGAAAAGCTCACCAATGAGCGCCACCATCAGGCCAATCGCACCAAAGATCAGCAAATAACGAAACCAAAGACGGAAGAAATGACCCAATGAGAATTTGTGGCCAGCACCGCCCTGACCACTTGCACCTGCGGTCCGCAGAATTTGCTTGCCTTTTTTCTGTCGGGCTCGCTCCAGCTGC
>CALCOW010000229.1 GCA_937899935.1 uncultured Phycisphaerae bacterium | reverse complement strand
AATCGCATCCGGTTGTGTGACTTGCCGAAAAGCACCGACCTCTAGCATCCGAAAGCCATCCTGACTCCCTGAGATAATCAGAGCAAATGGTCCATAGAAATGATCGCTACCAACTAAGTACCCCTCTTGTGGGATAAATTTCTGGAGCCTTGTGAGATGCTCATGGAACTGCTGTGAAATTGTTTTAATCTCTGCTTGCGCCAAACCTAGATGCGCCATCATAAATGTTGGTTCTTCTTGGTATTTCCAATCTTCAGCGCGCTCCTTGAGCAGTGACTGAACAAGCTCGCGGACCTCCACTACTCTCGAAGCACGCTTTTCACCTGGTTCGGGTGGCCACAAACCCACAGGCCATGGCCCAATCTCTGGTGAATCTTGGGTCACCTTGTCAGCTGTGCTGCTTTCTTCAGCTTCGGCCTGGCGTTCATCTGAAACGCTCTGCCGTAGAAGCGTGATTTGATCGGACATGCTCGGATCCATCGCCACAGCTCTCTCAAAGGCCTGATCGACACGATTCCGAGCAAAGGCATGATCTCCCGCCTGCAGCATGAGACCGCCGAGTTCCAGCCAGGTCTGGGCCTTCTTTGAATCCATCAGACGCGGATAGAGACGCCAAACATCTGGTGGATCAATCTGCCGCCAAGAAATTTTGGTGGTGGGACTTATCAAACCCGTTGAATCCCAATTTGTGGCAGTCATCGTCATGGGTCGAGGGCCGTTGGGCGTCAGAAGCGCAAAACTGACGCGAATCGATCGGTTGGGGGGAAGCTCGGGCTCAATGGGATCTTGGCTCTCATTAGCCTCAGAAACCTCATTGGGGATGTCCTGAGAGGGGTTTTCCGACCTATCAGAGGCCTCTGAAGCGCTCGAAACATCCTGATTGGATGCCTCTTGAGCCCAGACCACCTGAGGCGCCAGGAGGGCCTGTACGGCTGGAATGCCTAGAAAGAGAACGCTCGCCAAGAGCTTACGTATAAAGGGGTTCGCCATTGATGCGTTCCAGCTCCAAGGATTAGCTGATTCAGCGGACCTTTCATGCCGACGTACAATGGTACGACGCTTAGTCTCCGAGGACCATCTCGGAGAAGCTGAATCCAGGGCGAGGTTTTGAGCTCAAGAGAGCAGCCTCGTAAGAATCGGGAGATGATTTGATGTTCGAACGCTTAACTGACCGAGCTCGCAAGGTAATGGCGCTGGCTAATCAAGAGGCCCAGCGTTTCAACCATGAGTACATTGGAACAGAACACATCCTTCTTGGTCTTGTAAAGGAAGGCTCTGGTGTTGGTGCAAATGTACTAAAGAACCTCGGAATCGATTTGCGTAAAGTGCGACTCGAAGTTGAAAAGCTTGTGAAATCTGGCCCGGACATGGTGACGATGGGCAAGCTTCCTCAGACGCCACGTGCGAAGAAAGTTATCGAATATGCCATCGAAGAAGCGCGCAGCTTGAATCACAATTACGTAGGAACCGAGCACCTTCTGCTTGGCCTCTTGCGC
Organism: uncultured Phycisphaerae bacterium; assembly: GCA_937899935.1. GTDB lineage: Bacteria > Planctomycetota > Phycisphaerae > Phycisphaerales > SM1A02 > JAQWNP01. Next base: position 1,170 of record CALCOW010000229.1, on the reverse strand, counting down.
GAACACGATGGTGTTGCAGCACAAGTCTTAATGAACTTAGGCCTCAAGCTTGAAGAAGTTCGAGAAGAAGTTCTGAACCTACTCGGAGCTGGTGTTGATGCGGAAGACTCTGACACCATGGAAGATGGCCCAACTGCAGAAATGGGCAGTGGTACGACAACCGCACGTCGTGGAAAAAGTAAAACACCAGCACTTGATAGTTTTGGCAGAGATCTCACTGAGCTGGCGAAGAACTCTGAGCTTGATCCCGTCATTGGGCGCAGCGAAGAAATTGAACGTCTGATTCAGGTGCTCTGCCGTCGTACCAAAAATAATCCTGTTCTTCTTGGTGAAGCCGGTGTTGGTAAGACGGCCATTGTTGAAGGCTTGGCACAAAAAATTGTTTCAACTGACGTGCCAGATATTCTTCATGATCAACGTGTTGTCGTCCTTGACCTTGCAATGATGGTGGCCGGTACTAAATATCGTGGCCAGTTCGAAGAACGCATCAAAGCAGTCATGAATGAGGTGCGACGAGCAAAGAATGTCATTCTCTTCATTGATGAATTGCATACCTTGGTTGGTGCTGGTGGTGCCGAGGGCGCGATTGACGCCTCGAACGTACTGAAGCCGGCCCTCTCCCGAGGTGAAATTCAGTGCATTGGTGCAACGACCTTCGATGAATACCGCAAGTACATTGAGAAGGACGCAGCACTAGAGCGTCGATTCCAGTCCATACCTGTGGAACCACCCTCAGCTGAACAAACATTCGAGATTCTGAAAGGGCTACGAGAGCGTTACGCTGAACACCATCGCGTGCGTATCACTGATGATGCTCTGAGCGCCGCCGTCGAGCTCTCTGGTCGGTATATTCCTGCTCGAGTGCAACCAGACAAATCCATCGATGTGATTGATGAAGCCGGTGCTCGCGTTCGCCTTAAGTCAATGACGAAGCCACCAGATCTTGCTGATCTTGAGGAACGCATTGAGCTACTTGCGATCCAAAAGGATGAAGCCGTTAAAGGCGCTGATTATGAAAAGGCGGCAGATCTCCGTGATCAAGCAGAGAAGCTGCGTGCCGAAAAAGAACGACTCCAAAAAGACTGGCGTGAACGTATGAACGAAGTCGGCGGAGTCGTTGATGAAGAAGTGATCGCTGAAGTTGTCAGCAAGATTACTGGCGTACCACTC
>CALCOW010000228.1 GCA_937899935.1 uncultured Phycisphaerae bacterium | reverse complement strand
GAGCATGGACATCACGACGAGCATGGACATCACGACGAGCATGGACATCACGACGAGCATGGACATCACGACGGCCACGGTCATCACGATGATGAAGACTTTCCTGACGCTGAAGACCTGAGATTCTCTCTCTCCGTAGCTGTCAACAAGGGTGAAATCAGTCGGGAACAAGCAGGTCAAATCATGGCGATCCATGAGCGCATGGCCCAAGGCATTGCTAAAGGCAGCATTAAACGTGACGAAGCTGGCCGACTCTTCCATGACCAGGTCATGCAGACACTTGGTTGGGACGATCATGATCACGACGACCACTTCCCCAGCCGTGAAGAAGTTCGTGACTACCTTGGCCAGGCACTGAAGCATGGAGAAGTCACGAGAGAGCAAGCCAACGACATCAAGCGTTTACACGAGCGCTTTGAAGCTGGAATTGAATCTGGTGATATTCCCCATGATGAAGCTGGCCGAATGTTCATGGAACGCGTTGAGAACATGCTCCACGGCCACGACCACGACCACGATGATCATCAAGATCACGGGCATCGTGATGACCACAGGATGGCCATGCGCATTGGTGCGATGCTGATCACCCTCGGAGAAGCTGTCGAATCTGGTCGCATGTCTCCAGAGGATGCAATGCGACAGGTTATGGAAGCTGCCGAACGCATGGGCATGATGCAGCACCATGAACATGATGAACGTCATGCTGATTTTGAGCGCCAAGAGAGAGAACTCATGGAAGCCGTTCGCCGTGGTGATATCAGTGAAGAAGATGCCCATCGACGCCTGAAAGAGATGGAGCGGCACATGAGGGGCCGTGATCAAGATCATCAAAGGCGTAGAGATCAAGGCGACGGTATGTCCAAAGAAGACTACAACCGTGCGGTCGATCGACTCAAGAGAGGTGTGGAATCAGGCAGAATCTCTGAAGAAGATGCAGACCGGCGTATCGAGGAGATGGAGCGAGAAATGAAGCGTCAGTCACGTGGTGACGACGGTCATATGAATGCTGACCAGCAAGAAGAGCACATGAAGCGCGTGGCTCAGCGGCTCGAAAAGGCCGTTGAAAGCGGACGGATGACAGAAAAAGAAGCCAAAGATAAATACGATGAGATGGAACGAGAGATGCATGAACGTATGAGAGACTAAAGCGTCCTTATCTTCTTGTCTTCTGTTCACTATTCAGGAGCCCGTTCATGTCTGTCTGGCCAATATTGCTTTTATTGCTGGCCCAAACTTCTATACCGGCTGATGTCCTAACAGCCTATGAACCAGGGCACACGACCATCATGGTTGAAGGCGCGGAAGCTACTTTTCCCTATCGCCTCTACAGCCCTGAGGAAGCCAGTGCCGAAGACCCACTTCCACTGGTCATCTTTCTACATGGCATGGGAGAAATGGGTGATGACAATAAAAAACAACTGAAGCGTCTGCCAACACAGATGTTGACTGAACCACATCTGATGCGACACAAAGCATTCGTGCTAGCGCCGCAGTGCACTGATGGATTCTGGTCACCAATATCTCGCCGAGGCGGTGGTTCGCTTGACGATCGTCAGCCAACCCCTTCTATGCAGGCGGTTATTAAGAAGATTCGTGAGCTTGCTCAGAATACTGCAATCGACCGTTCACGTATCTATGTCACTGGTCTTTCCATGGGTGGTTTTGGCTCTTGGGATTTAGCCGCTCGTCATCCCGATTGGTTTGCAGCAGTGGTTCCGATCTGTGGAGGCGGGAGTGCTGCCACTGCTGAAACACTCGCTGAAAGTGATCTACCAATTTGGAACTTCCATGGCGACAGAGATTCAGTGGTCGATATCAAGTATTCGCGCAGAATCGTCAATGCAATTCGTGACGCCGGAGGTCAGGTCGGACACACCGAGCTGCGCGGTATCGGTCACAATGCATGGAATATTGCTTACGGGCCGCACGGTGGAATGGAGTGGATGTTTGCTCAGCGGCGCCCCGAGCCCGCTGAGATTGAAACCAACAAAGAAATGATCGGTGCGCCCAGCAAAAACTAACGTCATTAAGCATCCTGTTACTTCTTGGCTTGCGGACGAAACGCTTGAATCACCTGAGGGTTGGTCTCTAGTCGTGGACCGCCAATCAAGTCGATGCAATATGGCACGGCCGCAAAGACGGCACTAAGACACTCGGCAATGGCGGCAGGTTTTCCAGGCAGGTTGATGATCAGTGATGATCCACGTGTACCTGCAATCTGACGCGACAAAATGGCGGTCGGAACTGACTTCAGTGATTCAGTGCGCATCAACTCACCAAAGCCAGGCAGAATTCGGTGACAAACAGCCTGGGTCGCTTCTGGTGTAATGTCGCGTAGCGCCGGACCAGTGCCTCCTGTGGTGACGATCAAACCGCACTTCAGGTCGTCGCTTAACTCACACAAAGCTGCCTCAATTTGCGGCTGCTCGTCGGGTACCAGACGCCTTTCCGGTTGCCAAGGACTCGTCAGCACTTCAAGAAGCCAGGCTTCAATGGCTGGGCCACTGCGATCTTCATAATCACCGCGAGAGGCACGGTCAGAAATCGTCACAATGCCGATAGATGCGTTGGTTGACATGCCATCAATGCTATCAGTAGACGTGTTTTTTTGCTCTGTAATCCATACCATCGCTGTGAGGCGCCTCTCAGTGGTCGCTTCAACAACCCAACTGCATGATTCCAAGAACATGACTTAGAATGCTCGGCTATGGAAGAGCCCAAGACTCGTTGCTATGACTCGAAGCGTGATCGCGACCATGTCGCCCGCATTTATCACGAAGCCAATTGGATTGAAAGCAGCGAATTCAAAAAGGTCTCTGACCTTGATCAATGGTGGAACGAAGGCGATACCCTAGTCACTGAGCTTGATGGTACGGCTGAGGTACTGGCTCAGTCTGTCAAAGGCACGTTGCGTTATTTGAATCAGGATTTACCGCTAAGCCATGTCTCTGACGTTTTGACCAGCCGCATTGCCAGACAGCGCGGCCTCGCCAGTCGAACGACGGCTCTTCTGCTGCAACGGACGGCTGACGCAGGCGCTGCGGTTGCACGACTAAGCGCCTTTGAGCAAGGCTACTACGATCGTCTCGGCTTCGGTTCTCTTTCATACCAACGGGAGCTGACCATCGATCCTGCGCAGTTACGCGTGCCTTCTCTAACCCGCACGCCACGACGACTGACCCTCGATGATGTTGAAGAGGTCCATCAGAACCGCCTGACGCGACTGAAAACACACGGCGCCTGTAATCTTGAAAGTAGTCTCGCCACAAGAAACAACTTTGTCTGGCGCCAAGATTTCTTTGGCCTTGGTTTTAACAACGATCAGGGACGCCT
>CALCOW010000227.1 GCA_937899935.1 uncultured Phycisphaerae bacterium | reverse complement strand
TGGCGCTTTTAGTGGTCCAACTGAATGACATTCTGCCGCTGGACACCGATATGTATGGCAATCTCACACATAGCGGAGTGCTGCAGAACATGATGTCCGTTGATGAGCTTGGCAGTGACGAGATGATTGAGGTCTTTGGCTATGACCAAATGGCGAATCGGCATCAATTCGAGTTGCTTCGCAAGGAAAGTCAGGACGCCGACGATGCTGCTGAAAATGCCAGTAGTAGCAATACCTCAGAGGACAGCCAGACCATCGAAAGCTCATGACAGACCCGATAGGGCTCTAACTGACACGGGTTCCACCAGGGACCGATGCGTCAGGTTGTATTGCAACCACCCTTTGGCTATCCCCCTCGCCATCGACCGCTGCCAGCACCATTCCCTGTGAGATCTCTCCACGGATGGTTCGAGGCTCGAGGTTCGCCACAAAAATAACCTGGCGACCCTGAAGCGACTCTGGTGGCTCGTAGTGTCCACGCAGCCCAGCGCAAATTTGCCTCCCGTCTGGAGTGCCGTCATCAATTTGTAGACGAATGAGCCTATCTGCATTCGGGTGAGCGACTGCCTCACGAACCACCCCAACCCGTAACTCGACCCGTGCAAATTCATCAAATGCAATTGTTGCCTGTTCGGCCATAACAATCCTCGCTTTCAGTGACGCATGGTAACAAGCCCGATCGCATGCGATGCAGGCAGACCAAGATTGGCTTGAAAGCGCGCGGTATACTCGCCATATGACACTGATAACAAGCTTGACTTCGACCGCACTTCTGGTCCCACTTGCATTGGCCTGCTCCCTAACGCCAGTTGGCGATTGGAGTCGAGATCCAGCGTGGTTTCAGGGGAAGGCTGAGTGGGCGCTCTACGACGCCAAGCGCGTCATTTACGGTAAAGAGCGCACTTATGAAGCCACTATATTCACAAACACGCAGTTGATGAATCCAGCCACAACCACCAAGAGTGATCAAAATGTGACTGATGCAATTGAGGTTTTTAAACTCAATATCAGTGAGCAGATTCCTACCGAGAACTACGTGTATCGGTTTCTCACCACCAGTTTTGTGAATCGCAGCAACTTAGACTTATACAAACTCACGACTTCGACCCAAGAAGATTGTGGTAGCACCTACCGCCATTTTGTCAGCGATGGCAATGACGTTCAATATAATCAGTACAACTACTTCCCGGGCCCCGGTCATCTCAGTGGCAAACTCAAAGAAGCAGATCAACTCACATTCTTTAATGCACTTCCACTCACGTTGCGCAACTTCTCTTTCCCAAAGGATGGTTCCACACAACCCACAATGAATGTGACTTTGATCGCTGATCAAACCACGACCAGAAGTTCTGACAACAAGCCACAGCGTGCAACCATTACCTATAACGGACGCGTCAGGATCACGGTACCCATTGGCACACTCTGGACACACCACCTGTCACTCACTTTGGATGACAACACGCACCAGCAACCGATCCAGTTCTGGATGGCAGAAGACGCAAGACATGTGATGGTTCAATATAGAAACCCAGATGGCACAAGCTATGCACTTAAACGTTTGGCTTGGTGGGCGTATTGGAGAGACGCCCAACCTCCATCAAATGAAGACCTACTCGGCCACAGGTGACTCTTTGTTACCGTCTTCTGCCTGGGCTTGAATCACCTTGGCATCACGGTCAGAGAGGTACGAACCATCTGCACGCTGTGCAACGGTTTCATCTCGTTTCCAAGATCGCTCACAACGAGGCTGTTCACGCAAATCGATCACCTCAATCGCTGGGCCAGCATCAACCAACTCGACGCGAGAAACGCCACATAAGTCAGCGAGATCGGGGCGGAACCGGAGCAAGGTGCCACCTTCATCAAGAATGCGTAGACCTGCATCAAGCGAGTTATCAATACCTGCTGCCTTTGCGTCTTCAAGTGCTTTGAGCGCCTCATCGCGTCGCTGCATCACCAACTGCCACTCATCAAGGCAGTCAAAACTCAAGCGATAGATGGTCTTATTCAGGACACTTCGATTGACGTCTTCGGGCACCATTGCTCGATATGCTTCGTCGGCGGTGTGCGGCAGTATCGGCGCCAATAAACGGCAGAGAACCTCAAGAACCTCCCACATCGCTGATTGGGTGGCGCGCCGCCGAGAACTCGTTGGCTGATCACAGTACAGACGATCTTTGACTGCCGCACAATAGATCGAAGAAAGCGTATCGTTACAAAAGTCATAAAGACTTTGATGCACCTTACGGTATTCAAATGCCCGGTACGCATCTAGAACATCAGCTTCTAAGCGATCTGTTCGATCGAGTACCCAACCATCAATACTCGCTGGGTCAATCTCGCTAATGTCTACAGCATCAGATCCCTCTGGATCGAAATCAAAGAGATTACTCAGCAAGAATCTTAATGTATTACGTATTTTTCGATAACTATCGGCCGCGAGATCAAAGAAAGAAATATCGACCTTGATATCGTTGTCATAGGCCAAAGAACTCACCCACCACCGACATACTTCTGCGCCGTATTTCTCAATCAGTTCATTGAAGTCAAGTGCGTTCCCACCTGATTTACTCATTTTACGGCCATCTTTATCAACCATAAAACCGTGCGTAAGGATGGTTCTAAACGGTGGACGCCCTGTTGAAGCGATGGCTGGCAACATCGATAGTTGGAACCAACCGCGATGTTGATCAGAGCCCTCAAGATAGAGGTCTATGGGATAGCCTCGATTCTGTGACTCCATGACGGCATGCCATGATGAACCCGATTCAAACCAGACATCGAAGATGTCATACATCTTCTCAAGCGTCTGTATATCAAGGTCCTCTGGCGCATCTGCATCACTGGACATGTCATAAGTTGCCAGCAACTGCTCAGGAGGATCACTAAACCAAGCGTTGCTGCCGCGCTCACCGAAAGCATCTGAGATCGCCATAATTGAAGCCGGCGTCATGAACACAGAACCATCTGGTCTCCGAAAGACTGGTATCGGAAGCCCCCAGGCTCGCTGACGTGAAATGCACCAATCGGGTCGTGAATCAAGCATGCCACGCATTCGATTGCGAGCCCATTCAGGTGAAAACGTGACGCTTGACTCGATATCTCTGAGGGCCATCTCTCGAAGTGACTGGCCGGGTGACTTCATCACCGTGTCAACGCCGACAAACCATTGTTCCGTACATCGGAAGATGACTGGTGTCTTTGAACGCCAGTCGTGCGGATAGCTATGTCGAAAGCGATGATCGTAGAAGAGGAAGTTTTGCTGACGTAGATGCTCTGTAACGATCTCATTGCCTTCCCAGACGCTCTTCCCGACGAGCCACTCTGGCACTGAGTCATCGTATGACCCATCATCAAGAACTGGACAATAAACTTCGATGCCCTCTCGCAAGCATGTCTGGTGATCTTCAACACCGTGGCCGGGTGCCGTATGAACCAAACCAGTGCCGTCTTCAAGCGTGACATAATCTGCATGTACGACTGGACTCACCCGCTGACAAAAAGGATGTCGATAGCTGAGTCCCAAAAGGGCGCTGCCTGGTGCAGTTGCCAAAATTTCAGCACTTGCTCCCTTGGCTTTTTCAATATGTGTCACCATCTCTTCTGCAATGACTGTGACAACATCACCGAATCGAACCAGCGCATATTTATATTTTTCATGTACCGCAATAGCCATGTTGGCAGGTAATGTCCATGGCGTCGTTGTCCAAATCATGAACGACGGAATATCCTGAATATCAACCCCGAAAGCACCCGCGACTACGTCGCGATCAACTGCTGGAAAGAGAACGTAAACCGAAAGATCTTCTCGATCTTCATACTCCAACTCTGCTTCAGCGAGTGCGGTTTGATTTGCAATAGACCAGTGCACTGGCTTAAGCGCACGATAGACAATGCCTTGACTCACGAGATCCGCAAAAACATGCAGCACTTCACGTTCGTAGTCAGGCGCCATAGTTAGATATGGATTCTCATAGTCTGCCAATGTCATCAGACGTTTGAGTTGTGACATCTGATGCTTGATGAACTTTTCTGCAGATTCTTGGCACTGACGGCGAATAACCATTCGTCGCGTGTCTTCGTCAAGAGAGTTCAATTTTTCGGCTTTACCTGATTCAACCATGTCCCCAAGCACTTTGTGCTCAATAGGCAGGCCATGACAATCCCAACCTGGAACAAATGGGCATGCATACTCCAATAACACGCGACTTCGAACCGTGATGTCTTTAAGACATTTGTTTAAGAGATGGCCAACGTGAAGTGATCCATTGGCATAAGGCGGACCATCATGAAAAGCGAAGGTCCCTTTCGGAGCAGCATCGGCCGCACTTTGCAGCTGCTCATAAAGATTGCCCTGCTGCCAACGCTTGATGCTTAATGGCTCGTTTTGTGCCAAGTTCGCTCGCATTGGGAACGGCGTCTTGGGTAAATTCAACGTTTTCTTGAAGTTGGTTCTGGTTGCATCACTCATGAGGCAGTTTGGTGTCCTTTAATACGCCCCCAAAAAGGACACCGGATCACTCCTTCATCCTAGGAATCCAGCTGAATTCATCCTGAAAGCAGCCAACGGAAAACCGTTATTTGGATGCCACCGAAGCCAGCGGCCATACAAGACTGGCCGGGGTGAGCATACCCACCATATGGTCATGGTCAAGACGCTGGTCGCCGGCTTTTGGGACCTGATGCCCCAACTGCGGCTCAAACTGTGTTTGAGCATGCTCGTGGCCATCGTGATGGTCATGGCCACCGTGGGCATGTCCCAAGACCTCCAGGCGCGTAATGCCCCATGCGATCGCCAGGCCAATAAAGAGCGCCACAGACAATTTGTAGCGATCATGGGAGTGAAATTGCAGTTCTGGGAGCAAGTCACTGAGAGAAATACACAGGAATGCTCCTGCTGAGATACTCAGCCCCACGGTAACGGCCATGAGTCGGCTATCTTCATCACCGAGCAGCCCAAGCCAGAAGAAAAAAGCGCCGAGTGGCACCGCGAAACTAAACAACAGATTAACAAGGTGTCGCCGTGCTCGATGAGCTTTTCCCACCGCCATGATGGTTCCCAGCGTGAAACTGTCAAAGGGCTTATGCAGCACGATCACAAGAAAGGTGCCAAAGCCAGCAAGCCCTTGTACGTTGCCGTCGGGTAAAAGTCCTGCTGAAACACTGGCGGCCAGAGCCAGCCCTGCGACCATACTGTGTACGGTCAGTCCAATCAGCGCACCAAACCACTCCATATCAGGTCCGTGACGGTGTCCAGAACGCCCTTCATTATTGTGTTGCTCATCTGCAGCCATCTCAACATCACCATGATGGTGATAACAAAAGAAGCGTTCCAAAAAGAACATCAGCAAGAATCCTGCAATCACCCAAAGCATGACTGGAAGCAGGGAATCATGCACCGCCCCACCCTCATCTTCGACCAGCCGCAGACGTGCGTCGATCGCATCAGGCAACAGATGCATAAGCGCCACGCCCAACATCGCGCCGCCGACAAAACTCGCAGCTAATGCCAAACGCGTATGGGTCATCTTCATGTAGATAGGAAGAAACCCTCCCAAAAGGGAGGCCACAATAATCAGAGCACAATAAATGACGAGCAGCCAGATCGGTGGCATGAGTAACTACAACCCTATTTAGTACGCATACTACTTAAAATGTGATTTGTCCCTGAATACCAAGAAGGAAGCCAGGTCTAAATTTCTCATCAGCCACCTTATTCCCATTGGCATCGAGCGCTTCGAGCTGACCCCATGCATTGACACCAGCATAGACAGACAAAGACGCTTTTGGCGTGGCATTAAACCTTAAGAAACCATAGGTAGGAATCGACCGCAGAACACCGACACCACCCGGGGCAGGACCTTCATCATTGAGGCGAAAGCGATTCCATTCATAAGCCGCACCAACACCCACATCCCAGCCTTGAGCAATGGTGTATACCAACTCGATTCCTGTTTCATCACCCCACCCAGTCGACATGCGTGTGGTCAGCATAAGACCATCAACAATCATCCAGTCGGCCACAATAATCGGATAGAAGTAAAGTGAATCTTCGAGTCTGGTCGTCACACCAAATCCACCACCGATGGTCAGGCTGGGACTAAAACTATAGCTGAAACCCACAGCACCACCGGCTTCAATACCATCTGCCCAATCTGCCTTGGACTCTGCACCAAAGCGCACCACGCCACCACCAAAAACGCGCCACCTTTGGTCAATGGTCATCACCCCAGCCACATTAAGCTGCAACGTGTCCACACTACTCCACGGCGACTTGCTAAAGAAGTTATTGCTGCCTTGCCGCGAAAAATCGAAGGAGTCCAATTGGTAGCGAACACCATAAGTGAGATCAAGTGTGTCGGTCAGCGCCGTGGCTCCACGACCTCGGACACGAAAACGGCCCAAACTAAATGAACCACCTCCTTCAATTGATGAATTGAAGAGGTATGCATAACTCGCTGAAACAGTCAGACGCGTTCCAGGGATGAATGATGTTTCTTGTCCTAAACCGGGCACCGATTCGATCTCTTGATCAGTTTCATCTGGAGATGGCGGGGGGACTGAGTCCTGTATGGCTGTACCGATGGCAAGCGTGAGGCGACTGCTATTCTCTGGTGTGACTGTCGCCGTCGTACTTGACACGGCCAAAATGACGGTTGTCAGGCTAGGTACTATCAACATCTTCTAGATCCTTATGCTGCATCAAAAGAGTTTAATGCAACTGTTTAGTTGATTGGAGCATGAATGGAGCAGATGAGATTCGAACTCACAACCTCCTCGATGCGACCGAGGCGCTCTCCCAATTGAGCTACTGCCCCGTAGTGAGACGGGCGAGTATAACTTCCTGCCGAGGCAATGGCAGAATCTTGAGTATTCCGGGCAAAAGAGGCTGCTTTTGATTGCTAAATTTTGTTAACAAAGTGAGCAATAATCAGCCAATCACCCGCGGCATTTTGAGAGCGCGACGCATGTCTAGAATTTGACCATTATGAGCTCCATTGTGAAAGCAAACGCGGGCAATGAGATTGATCTTCGAAATTGGGCCATCATGCCATTGCAGATCTACATGAAGTTCATGATCTTTTATTTGACTGACTGCTTGCGCAAAACGCTGACATGCCGCCGCATAAATCTCTTGGCTGCGTTGCAAGTTGGGATAGGTCATCCCTTGGCTTGTGGGAACAGAACCACGACAAATCGTGGGTATTTCAAAACTTGTTCTGGGCCCTTCAGATGGGAGCCCTTCAGAGAAGTCCGTCGCTGGCACCTCAACCTCATCAAAGATCGTTGCAACACGGCTCATCGTGAAGCCACAGTGACCTAGGATCCAGATGGGATGATTGGGCAGTCCTGGTAGCTGGCGACATGCTGATTCATCATCAAACCCGGCAAGTAGGCGAAGCATGAGCGGCTCACTACATCCAACAACTTGCCCCAAAATCACTGCCTGGCCCATTTTTAGCGTCTCCAATCTGTCCTCTGACCGAGATCTCAAAGAGTCAATGCTCACCTCAACCGCCCTCTCAAGTCAAGTTGTCCAGAGCACCGACACAAGGGCCGAAAAATCGCATCTCATCACTACAATACTGACTTCATGGTCAACCAGCCCCGAACCCCATCCTCGAAAAAGAAAACACCTGGACAACGGACCAAAGGAAAGGCTCGTGATCCACAGGCCACGCCTGCGATGCAACAGTGGTCGCGCTTTAAGAAAGAGCACCCAGATTGCATCCTCTTGTTCCGAATGGGCGACTTTTATGAGCTTTTCAATGACGATGCTGTGCACGTCAGCAAGCTTCTTGGCCTGACCCTGACTCAGCGTAGTGAGGGTGTCCCGATGGCAGGGGTGCCAGCCCACGCGCTCGAGGCATACTTGCGCCGACTCGTTGAGCACGGCCAGCGTATCGCTATCTGTGATCAGATCCAGGATCCAAAGGATGCCAAAGGTGTTGTTGAACGAGCCGTCACACGCCTCGTCACACCTGGCACTCTGGTCGATGAGAACCTATTAGATGAAGCTCATTGCAATCATGTTGCAGCCTTAGTTCTTGAACCTGAACCTGCCCTGGCAGTGGCAGAACTGTCCACTGGCCGTTTCCATGTCGCTGCGCAATCTGGCGCCTCGTTGCTTGACATACTCGTTGCAATGGGACCGTCTGAACTACTTTATGCCGATCACACGGACGATCCCCCCGAGATTGCTCAACGTTGTGCTGAACTGACTGGGTGTGCTTTAACCAGTCGCCCCGCATGGTCATTTGCACAGACTGATGCTCGGGAACGCCTTGAAGCGCATTTTGCTGTCAAGACACTCGAGGGATTTGGTCTAAGTAATGACGATATTGAAGTCGCACCTGCCGGTGGCCTGCTTCGCTATCTCCAAGAAACACAGGCTTGTGAAAACCAAGCTTCAACGACGCGACTCTCACATCTAGAGCCACCACGACGCATCAACGAAGGCAAGGGACTGCACATTGATGCCATATCGATTCGCAGCCTTGAAATCGAACGAACACTACGTAGTGGTCAGGTAGACGGCTCGCTGGTCGCCGCGCTTCAGGGTTGCACAACGCCAATGGGCAAACGTCTGTTCCGTGAATGGCTTTGTTTCCCTCTGGGCGATCTAGAGACCATCCAATTCAGGCAGGATATTGTGCAGGTCTTTGTTGATGACCGCAGTCTCGCAAATGCACTTCGTAAACAGATTGCGCCGATCCAGGATGTTGCAAGAATTGTGGGACGCATTGCCACTCGTCGAGCAACCCCACGAGATCTTGTTGCCCTTGGCCAGTCTGT
>CALCOW010000226.1 GCA_937899935.1 uncultured Phycisphaerae bacterium | reverse complement strand
TGATCCTACAAAGCCCAGCAGTCATGGTGGCGCCCTTCATATCCGTATGGTTCGTATGGACTGTTGGCGATAGAAAACGAGAAATTTGTTTTGGTCTATCGATCATTCATACAGCTGATAAGCACTGTATCACCCAGATGAGGCGTTTCCACACCCAGATAGACGATGTTCTTCTCGGTGATGCTACGAATATGATTGTGTGGACTTGTCTGAACCAACTTGGAGCGTACCATTTCAATAGCCACGCAGCGGTGGAGGTGGCTTGAATTTGTGGTGTCTAAAGCCCTGGAGGCCATCGATGGATCACATTCACGCCTTAATTAGACTGGCCGGCCGCCGCATGGCCCTAACGGACTTTCTTCGTTGGTTGCGCGATGCAAGCATTCTGGCACTCGTCGTTATTTGTCTCTATCTGGGTCTCGAGCGACTGGGCATGGTGCCAGAGGCGCCTTGGTTCTGGTGGATTCCGCCAGTGCTCATCGTTGCGCTCTTGATCGCACTACTGTTATGGTCCCGTCATCGTCGACAGCATCTCAAGGTGGCGATTACGGTCGATCAACAACTTGGACTCGATGAAAGACTTTCGTCGGCACTGATGCTCGCGAAATCTGAAGATCCGTTTGCGCGGGCCGCTATTGATGACGCCATCCGGACAGCCAGATTGCCGCAAACACGTGAGCGCGTAGGCCGGGCGTTTCGAGTGAGAGCGCCGCAAGGTTGGTGGATACCATTGGTGCTGATCGCGATCGCCGTTGGTATCTTTTTCACCCCAAGCATGGCAACCGAACAAGATTCTGAAACTGAAAGAGAGGATGCACTTTTCAGCGATTCGCCTGAACAGGCGAAAGAGCAGGTGGCGGTATCGGTCTCTGAAGTTGAAGCGGCTATTGCCGAGGATGAGGCGCTTGCTCAAGCAATGGAAGAGGCGCTCGATAGTTTGGCACCAGAGGCATTCGATACAGGCGAAGATTCATCTGCAAAAGAAATACGTCAGGATGCCATCAAGAAGGTGACTGAACTCAATCGTCGTCTCGAAGACTTGATCGAAGGCGAACAAAGTCAAACAAATCAATTTCTACAAAAGATGTTGAGAGATCTTGCTGTTCAATCAACAGAGTCCAAAGCAACAGATGATCTTGCCAAGGCGATGGCACAGGGCGACTTCAAAGCCGCTCAAGAGGCGCTTCAACGTCTACAAGAACAGATGGAAAAAGCTGCTGATGCGGGTGACAAAGCCGGCCAAGAAGCCTTGGCGGAACAGCTTGCTGAGATGGCAGCGCAACTTCAAGAACTCGCGAAACAACAAGAACAACTTGCTGAAGCACTCGAGCGAGCAGGCCTGGATGGCCAGTTGGCAAAAAATCCCGCGGCGCTCCAGCAGGCATTGCAGCAAAGTCAGAATTTGACTGAACGTCAAAAAGAACAACTGCGCAAGCTGGCTGAGGCGCAGAAAGCGGCGGGCCAACAATGCAACCAAATGGGCCAGTCGATGCAGCAAATGGCGGAAGCATGTAAGCAGGGTGGAAAAACAGCCATGGGCAACGCCAGTTCGCAAATGTCTGAGCAGTTATCTCGCATGGAAATGATGCAGCAGATGTTGCAGCAGGCAAAGGCAGCCCAGCAGATGTGCGTGAGCCAATGTCAGGCGATGGGGCAGTCCTCTAGCGCGGGGCAAGGCAAGGGTAACGGCAACCGTCAAGGCACAGGCACAGGTGATGATGGACAAGGCAGCGGTGGCCAGAATTCGGTGCAGGAGACAGCCGTCTCCATGGCCGAGGTTAAAGCAAATATCATGAGTGACCAGGGGCAGATCATTGCCCGAGAGCTTTTCGATGGTGAGATTCAATCAGGTGTTTCCACCGCACCCATGCAAAACGTAATACGAACGGCTGTCGAAGGTTTTGAAGATGGCATGAGTGAAGATCCGCTGCCTCCGTACTATGACGAAGTTCAAAAGCATTACTTTGGTGAGTTGGAGCAGTTGATCAAGGCACTTGGTGCGGCAACTCAGAACGGCACTTCAATCGACGAACCCGAGCCATCCCAGGATGAAGATCCCACCAGCCAGTGATAAATACAGTTCTTGTTTGGCCAGTCAACCACGTTGGATGCCGTCAATCGCGGTCATCTTCAGCTTGTGGTTTGTTGTTGCCATATCCTGTAGCGATGATCATGCTCGAGAGCGTGTGACGCTGTATGTGTCAGCTGATGAACATGTGGCAAGCCAAGTCATAGACCGCTTCGAAGAAAAAACCGGCATCGAGGTGCTGGTTGTTGGCGATACAGAGTTGAAGAAGACCTCTGGCCTGTTTGATCGCATTCGTCGAGAATCGGCCAAACCCAAGGCTGATGTTTTTTGGAATTCCGAAGCCTTTATGACAGAATCATTGGCAGCGGAGGGCCTTCTTGATGCTCATCACTCTGCGATCACAGAAGTCTGGCCAGAAGAACATCGACATCCCGATCACTTATGGCATGGCTTTGCCGGTCGAGCCAGGGCACTGGTTTACAACCAGAGTGACCTTTCAGCCGCGGATGTGCCAGCCCACTGGACCGATCTGGCCGATGACGAGTATGCCGGAAAAATCGTGATGGCCGATCCGCGCTTCGGAACGACTGGTGGTCATCTCGCGGTGATGCAACAGCTCTTTGATGGTGTGGAACAGGGAGGCTATCGGCGCTTCATTGAGGGTCTGGCCGCCAACCAAGTGCAAATGCTGCCAAGTGGGAACGCTGGTGTTGTTGATGCGGTTTTGCGCGGTGAAGCGAGCCTTGGGCTCACAGATACAGATGATGTTTGGGCGGTGCTTGAGAATGGCGGTGAAGTGGGTTGGACGTTGCCGGGCCATGGTTACGATGAGAATGGTCGGCCGTATGGGCCACTGATCATTCCCAACACCGTGGCATTGATTCGTGACGGGCCGCATCCGCAACAAGCGGCCATGCTGGCCGACTTCTTGTTGTCACCTGAGGTGGAGCAGCTCTTGGCTGCATCTGCATCACGTAACATTCCTTTAGGAATGGAGGCAGCGGTTGAAAATGGCATTTCAGTAGTGAATCCACTTGATGTCGACTATGCAGCCGCTGCTGCGGCGAGATCAGCGGCCGTTCAAATAGCCGTCGAACGCTTGGGAGACTCCTAATCAGATGCGCAGTAGCGGCTGGATTTTGATTGCGGGTGCGATCGCTCTTTGGATTGCCGTTGTTTTGCTACCCATTGTGAATGGTGTGGTGTCACTTAATACTGCGACCGGCAATGATGTCCCTATGATTCGGCCCCTTGGTCAGTTGCTTTTGACGACCTTTACATGGTCGGCCGCAGTTGCTGGTGGAGCGATCCTGCTTGGGATTGGCCCGGGTTTATACTTAGCTCGGCTCATTCGAACAGGCGCGGCCTCCGCACGCTGGCGGCGATCTGGATGGGTGGTGTTCATTGCACTGATTTTACTTATTCCACTCTTACTGCCGCCGTATCTCATCTTCTTTGCATGGTGGCAACTTTGGCCACCGAATAGCAGTCTTTATGGGTGGGCTGTTGCCAATGACATGGTTGGTCAGTTGAGAGCAGGAACTTTATATGTGGGTCTTGTGACATGGTCATGGCCACTGGTCACATTGTGTGTCGCTGGAATGCAAACAGGTAAGCCAGACCGTGACAAAGAGCTCCTAGCTCTTGATGGAGCCCCCTGGTCTATTCGTGCCCGAGTGACCCTTCAGAGAAATGTAAGCGGTTTGGCACTTGGTGGATTGGTCGTCTTTCTGCTGACATGGAGTAATACCACCTGCTTTGACCTTGCTCAGATATTCTCACTTGCCAACGAAGCTCGCGCCCTAGAAGCATTGGGGGCGCCGGCTTCTCAACTGCTTTCAGTGAGTGGTCCAGCGGTGCTGGTAAGTTGTGTTGGTGTGATGGTCGTATGGTGGTTACTGGCTGGTTATCGTGGCGATCGACGCGCCGATGTTGTTGTTTCGTCCATAGAACTGGAACCTCGTCGAAGGGCTTTTTGGTATCGCATGTTGGTGATCACCATGATGGCAGGACTTTGGTTATTGACCGTCGGTGTGCCACTGACGGCGCTCACTTGGGCGTTGACAAATGTCTTACGTGATAGCTCTATGACTGCGGGTCTCGGTGGTTTCCTCGATGTCTATGGTGGCTCAGTGATCTCTGGAGTCGGACTCGCTTTGATCACCGCAGGACTTGGTATGTTGGTCGCGATTGGGCTCGCCCTTATGTGGTTGCATCCTTCGCGTTGGGTTCGCCTCATTGGTCATGCACAAGCGTTGCTGTGGCTGGTGGTAGGCGCTCTGCCGGCAGCTTCGTATGCAGTGGGGCTTGGTCGAGTTTGGGATAGCACCATTGGTGATTCGTCCTTGGTACTATCCGCGGCCTATTTAGGGCGATATGGATTCATTGCCGCACTTGTGGGCTGGTGGATTGCCCGTTCAGAGGGCAGCGCACAGCGGGATGTACGCCTCTTAGAGGCAAGCCGCCCAGGCCTTATCAGCGGCGCTGGTCTTGGTGGGATCTTTTCGTCGCTGGCACCCGCATTGCTTGGTGGTGGGATGGCCGCTTTTGCAATCGTAGGTATTACCTCTTTTGGTGAAATTCCAGTCACACAACAGATCGCGCCACCAGCACGGTCTGTTCCTTTGCAAGTGGCGCTACTCAACGCAATGCACTATCAACGACCAGAGATTGTGATGTTGGCGGCACTCGTCATGTTTGTTGGTGGTTTTTTAGCAGCCAGCATCGCGCTCTTTGGTGGGTTGTTCATGCTTCCAGGCGGGCTCCGCAGCCTCTGGCAGAAAGGTCCACATCTTGGCTCATGGATGGCACTCACTTGTGTTGTACTTGTGGGCTTCAGCTGTGATGGACAACCAGCTCACCAAGACGGAGTACGTCAATTAGAGGTCGATCGGGTCTTTGGATCGCCCGGTATCTCTTTGGGACAGTTTTCATATCCGCGCGCCATGGCAATTGATGGGCAGCGTGATTGCATGTACGTCATTGATAAGACGGCACGTGTGCAGCGCATCGGTCTTGACGGTACTCCACAGTTGCAGTGGAAGACACCAGAAAATGCGTTGGGCAAACCAACGGGTATTTCTGTCAGTGACGATGGGCTCGTTTATGTTGCCGATACACACTATTACCAGATCTTGGTGTACGACCACCAAGGCAACGAAGTCAATAGATTTGGTGAATACGGCACAGGCCCAGGTCAGTTTATTTACCCAACTGATGTGTTGGTGGTGCCAGATGGACGTGTCTATGTCTCAGAATATGGAGGCAATGATCGTATTCAGATCTTCAGTCCTGAAGGTGCCTTCATTAAGGAATTCGGCAGCTTTGGAGGAGCGCCGGGGCAGCTGAATCGTCCGCAGTCGATGTCACTGACGAATTCTGGTGAAACTCTGATCGTGGCCGATGCCTGTAATCATCGAATTAGCCTCTACGATCTTGACGGAACGCTGCTCGGCATGTTTGGTGAGCCCGGTAAAGCGGCCGGCCAGTTACTCTACCCGTATGATCTCGTACAGTTGCCAAATGACACGATCCTAATCTGTGAATGG
>CALCOW010000225.1 GCA_937899935.1 uncultured Phycisphaerae bacterium | reverse complement strand
CCCCCTGAGCAGCGCCTTTTATGAGCCCCGGGATGTCCGCAATGATGAAACGTCGATCACCGCGAAGTTCTGCCATTCCAAGGTGTGGGCGGAGCGTCGTAAATGGATAGTCAGCAACCTTTGGGTGCGCTTGTGTGATGGCTGAGATAAGCGTTGACTTGCCTGCGTTTGGCAATCCAATCAAACCAACATCGGCCAGCAACTTTAATTCCAAACGTAGCGTTCGATCGACTGCTGGCTCACCATCAGTCGATTCCCTTGGCGTTTGATTTGTGGCTGATTTAAAGTGCTCATTGCCCAAACCGCCTCGACCACCGCGCGCCGCCAGAAAACACTGCCCCTCTTCAACTAAGTCGGCAATCTGCTCACCGCTATCATCATCAAAGACCAGCGTGCCCATTGGCACCTCGACCTCACAAGCTGCACCATCTGCACCAGTCCGACTCTTCCCCATGCCATGATCACCACGCTCAGCACGATAGTGCGGTCGAGCACTCACGCCCAGGAGTGTCGCAACTGATCGACGTGCGGTCAGGATGACATCTCCGCCACGACCACCATCGCCACCATTGGGACCGCCCTTGGGAATAAACTTTTCGCGACGAAAGCTGACGCAGCCATTGCCGCCAGCACCACTACGAACAAAAATTTTTGCTCTATCAACAAGCATGGCCAGACCACCAACCGATGCTGGACAGTGAATGGGGGTTCATATGAAGGAGAGGCGCCATCTGACGGCTTTTACCTTACGCAGCCGGTGCCTTCTTACTGGCATCGGATGGCGCGATGACTGTCATACGCGGTGTCTGCGGATCAGCTGGCTCGATATCAATGAAACGACCACGAAAAGACACGGTTCCTGCCTCTAAGGCAAAGAGTGTGTCATCACGACCTCTGCCAACCAAATAACCAGCTTTGAAGTGCGTGCCACACTGGCGCACAATGATTGATCCCGCCTGGGCAAATTCACCGCCATAAAGTTTCACACCTCGGAATTGAGGATTTGAATCACGGCCGTTCTTTGAAGAACCTTGCCCTTTCTTATGTGCCATTGCAATTGACTCCCGGTCATTTACTACCCCAGGCTAAACTGGCTTGGGGCCATCGTGATTGTGTAAGCGTTTCCTGACTGTGTAACCTAACGAAATATCCATTGTTCCGGATTATCGGGATCCAACTCGATTGGTCGATCAGAGCGAGGCACAAGATTGCCTGGAACAAGGTAATTACGCTGCATTGTTTTCTGGAGTGAGATGCGATCCCCATTCAAGGGATTGACGACCGTGGCACGCTCGCCACTAATACCACCAATGAATAGAGAGAGTTCCGTAAGATCTAATTGATTGGCAGGCCAAATGACCAGACCTTCTCGGGCATGTCCACGTCCCTGGCGAAGGGTGCCGATGACGTCAGAATGCACGAGCATGTAGTCACTGCCCACATAATCCCGAATCTTGCGTGTGATTGAATAAGGCACATCATCGCCGGAATCAAGTATCTCACCACCATCGGTGTAGAGCGTAAAAGATGGGAACCATAATTGGTCTTCACCGGTCGTATTGACAACTTCATAAGTGAAATACCAGTAACTACGGCCACTGCTCACATCTGTGTAAAGCCTCAGCACACCCGGCACAAACTCAAGTTCCCAGCGTGTCGGAACAGTTCTCGGCTTGGGGTATGCCCATACCGCATGCGTCACCACAAAGACGGCTAAAGCCATAAGAAGCAAGCGACCCGCCCAGAATGCGGTGCTGCTGGTGGATTGGTGTGCACGCCCAGTGCCCATTGGAGAAGCTCCTGCAATATGGAAGTGAGGTATTGTAGTCCTGGCTCATGGTCCGTCAAAGGGATACTGCCCTTTCACGGCTAATATGAGCAGGTCCATCGGTCACTATCTGCTCAGGAATGGAGAATCCAGCTGTCGTGTCCTCATCACCACCGCTCCAACCTACCCCAACAGGCCACATGAGCCCTCCTGGCTTATGGCTTGCCCGCGAGCACCCAGATCGGCTTGAAGAAGCCATAATCTGCCTTCTGGGTCGTCACCGAGCCTCTTCGGGTGAGGCAGATAACTTTCTGAAGTATGCGCGGGATAATCAGTTGAACCTGGACAATCTGGTGGCCTGTCCCCAGCCTGGTGCCGCTCCAGAGGAGCCATTGGCCTTTGCAGTGCTCTGTGCCACCAATCCGGGCCGCACCGCCATGCTGCTGCATTCCCCACCAAAATCACGAGATGAGATTTTCCCAATTTCCCAGCTGGCATCGTATGCCATCAGTCAATTGGACCGTGAGAAGGTGCAATTGGTGCAAGCTCTGGTTGCACCAGAAGATGCGCTCGGCACTGAAACACTGCAACAGACCGGGCTGCATGAGCTGGCCGTCTTGCACTACATGGAGCGACCCGCTCACACACCTATTGCAAGCAACTCAAAGCTCCCTGAGAACCTGCAACTCCAGGCCTACACACAGGATGATGACGAAGATGTCCTTACGGCCCTAGAGACGAGCTATGAAGGCACCCTAGACTGTCCAGGACTGCGTGGCCTAAGACAGACCAAGGACATTCTCGCAGGGCACAAAGCCACAGGCACCGCGGAGTTAAACCTGTGGTGGGTTCTTCGCCAAGAGGAACGGCCAGTTGGAGTGATCATGCTGGCTGCACACAAGAGCGCTAATACATTGGAGTTAGCCTATCTGGGACTCGCTCCAGAGGCTCGTGGGCGTGGTGCAGGCAGCGCCATGTTGGCCTGGGCACTCAAAACCGCCGACCACCTACTGCCTAGAACGTGCCATCTTGCTGTGGATGTCGATAATGGGCCTGCAATTGCTTTGTATAAGCGTTTTGGTTTTGTATCGATTCTAAAACGGCGAGCATTGACCCGCGCACTACACGATGGTGATAGTGGTATCAAATAAGTGTTTAAGTTGGCCCCCAAAATGAGAGTTTTCCACTATTGATTGACATCCTGTCAGTAACGAGTGGACAACTCTTTTTGAATTCACTTTTACTCTGCAAAAATAGGGTTTTAAAGACATTTACACCCACTTGATTCAAGTTGGCCCCTTGTGTGACTATCCAAGGAGTCGTAGCCTTCAGACGTCTGTCAGGATGATAGATTCCCGTGCATGATGCAACGTACTAAGTGATGCATTGTTCATATCACTTGGTTTGATGGGT
>CALCOW010000224.1 GCA_937899935.1 uncultured Phycisphaerae bacterium | reverse complement strand
AGCCATAGGCGACTAAGAACACACTAAAGTCACCGACGCCAACGGAGCCGTCTCCATCGAGATCAAAGAGTGGATCTGAGCTACCAAAGGCGACCAAGAACAGCGAGAAGTCCGCGACACTGACGACGCTGTCTGAGTTAAAGTCGGCTGGGCAATCCACTTCAGACTGACACAGGTCGAACATGACTTGCAGAACGTCAATACGGTCTTGAACATCAGCCATCGCTTCGAGTGGGTAACCAAGATAAACAGCAGTGAATGCTTGATTTGTTACATACGTCGCTGCAGTACCTTCATTGCCCTCAAAGGCTGATTGTCCCGAGCCACCAGCATTGAGCACATCGCTCCAGTTGGTAAACGGGTAGTCCAAAGTTGATCCTGTAGAGTCAAAGATATTCGCACCTGTTACCGTTGCTTGACCCTGATCATTGAGAGCGCTACCAACACCCAAATAATCGGCCATCAGCGTTGTAGGTATTGGATTAGAACTACCACCTCGATCCCACATATAGTCCTGGGAACTAATCAACAGGCAACCGCCGGAATCAAGATACGTCATCAATTCAGACTCTGACGCCGCATCAGGGCCAGCGAAGCCACCGTACTCATCTCCCGTAAACCAAATCACGAGATCGTACCCTGCTAAATCATTGGCCGAAGGCTCGTTGTCTGTATTTTGGGTATCCCACCGATCATAAGTGGCGCCCATTGCATCAAGTGTATTGGTGTAGTAGGCAAGCACATCAGGATCGTTGTCGTCGTCATCAACTAAGAGCACCGCGGGCAGATCTGCTGTTAAGAAGTCACTGACATTCGACCAGCTACCGTCTCCACACGCATTTGAGCCTCTGACACGCCAGTAGTAGCGCGTGGAGGTATCCAATGAAGGTGATACATCGACCGAGGGTTCCATTCACCCCAAATTCAGGGTGATCTTTTCCTTGACCCGTCTGACCGTGGCCAAATCTACCCCCGTCACCATAGCGGCACTGAAGACCAGTGATGAGAAGCTACTGCTCCGTGAAACCTCTACGTCATAAGAAGAGGCACTGGCTTCTGCACTCCAAGCCAAAGTTGGAGCCACAGAAACGCTGTTCTCGCCATCGGCAGGTGATACCAATGAAACGGCACCAGGTGCAGTTGCTTCCACTTGCAGTGAAGCACTTGCTGATTTCATAACTGCATTGCTCAAACCATCAATTTCTAGGCTGTAGCTACCAGAGGCCACACTATCCAGATCAGAAATGGTTAGGCTCGAAGTTGATCCAGGTGTTGCTGGGTTCTCTGAGAATAATGCAGAAGCACCAGTTGGAAGGCCGGAGACTGAAAGTACAACAGGCTCCGAATACTCAAGTATTGAACCAACTTCAATACTCAACACGACTTGACTGGTGTTTGCACCACAGATATCTGATGCGCTTGGCGTGACTGCTATAGAGAAGCCAGGTTCCGCGGCACAGTTGTAACAGACCAATGCAAAGCTTTGATCGGTCGTATCGCCGGTGTTAAGTATGGCATCAGAGTTGATGTTTGTTGCTTCAACCCGAATGATGGCTGATGCAGGAGCACTTGGCCCAAGGAAAACACCTTCCATGTTGTTGATGCTATCTGTCGAACTGCTTGGAGTAGACCAACCGCCGCTACCAATTTGGTTACCGCGATAGGTGCTAGAGCCGGCCTCGACCACCAAGTCAAGATCATTGTTCCAGGCAGGGGTTGAGCCACCTAAACCATGGCCAACTGCATCCGACCAAGCAAGCATGATTCGCATTGGCTCATTTTCATCCAGAGGCGTGACCGTCACTTCCCACGACTCACCTGTGTTATCAAAGACGATGGGTTCGTCGTAGTAACGCACTGAGTCTGCAGGCTGAAGAAGTACTTCAGGAACATTCTGGCGACCATACCCCTGCTTGTTATCGGGGCGGTGTCCAAGATTAGAACCATCAGCATCATCGTTGCCCTCTAAATCGTGGGCCACGGCACAGAAAGCAGCTTTGACCATTGCTGGCGTGGGCACCGCATGTTCCAAACCCAGCGTTCGATAGTACTGGTAGAACAAGGCACAAGCACCAGCCGCATTTGGGCAAGCCATGCTTGTTCCACAATAACCGTTGGAGTAACCGCCACTGCATGTTGGACCGTCGGTCGAGCAACCACCCGTCACCATATGTGGAAGTTGGCGTCCATCAAGCGCTGGCCCGTGAGCAGTGTTACTCGAAAGGCTGTTGATGTCAGGCGTTTGTGATCCGCCTTGCAAAACCTTTGTTGAACCAATCGTGAAGATATTCTTTGCTTCGTCGGGTGAACCTTGTGAACTTGTTCCCCCATTACCGTTCATGAAAGCCAACACGTAAAGGAATTGTTGATTGCCTGGTGTATTCGGGTCGGCATCCAATGCACCTTGATCACATTGCAGGGTGTCATTGTCGTAGCCCTGCGGGGATCCCGAAGGCCCCCAACTGTTACTTGAAAGCACCGCTCCGTTTTCACTTGATTGCTGTATCAGCTTGTACATGCCACCAGCCTGGGTAAAGGTGGGGCTATAGAGTTGTTCGATCATCTCTGCTCCGGGCGCCATACCCAGCGAGCGTAGGAAACCACCTGAGGCAGTTCCTGAAGCACCGGTTCCACCCATCGCACCAGCGGTGTGTGTGCCATGATCACCACAAGCACTTCCACCACAAGTATCGCCAACACATGGCAAGAAACGTCCGGCAAGGTCTGGATGATCCTGATCCACACCGCTATCAACGTTCGCCATAATGACGCCTTCGCCGGTCAAACCGATGCCGGTCAACCAATCAAGGTAGCCAGGAAACGCAAAGTTCGACCCATCCACATTGCCAGCTGCAATCTGGTCATTGATTTCACCTCGCAGGCCACCATCTTTGGGTTTGACCTGAACGCTGTAGACACCGGGAATACGCGCTGCTTCTCTAAACAACGTGCCTGGCATTTGGTAGTTGGCGACTTCGAAACGATCATTGATCGTCTTGCGACCAGCTTTCACTGCACCCATTGCATGAAGCGTACGAACCGCTTGATTGGTATTGGCGCCGCGATAAAACAAGATCGAGACATCAATCACATCATCGTTGAGATCTCGATTGAGACATCGGAAGTCGGGTGTAAAGTGGCCCGCCCAACGTACGTCTTCTGCCTCGCCGGCTGCGTTTAAGCTTTCTGTCTTACCCCACACAATGTAGGAGTAGGGATGGATGTACTGGATCACCTTGAGGCCAGCATCTTCCAGTCCATCAAGCCATGCTTGCTGAATTGGTCCATGGAACTGAACCAAACGTAGATCAGGTTCATTGCCTTCTGGCATCTCCCAACCAACAGGTGGCCTTGGCGCCAACAACAAGGGATCAAAACGCTTGCCACCCAGATCAAGCCGATAGTCGATCGCAGCATTGAGGGCAGCAACCGGATGGCCATCGGCTTTGTCGTTATCGGTCGTTCTTAGGTTGCGAACATTAGACCAGGTGTCGGATTGAGAGGATTCGATCTGCGTAGCTCGTCCACGCAACTGATCTGCATCTACGACAACTGCTCCGCCCACCACAAATCCAGCCGTGAGGGCCGTTAAACACACCATTCTAAACATTGAACCTGTTCTCCTCAGTAAGCCTATTGGCCAGATGCACCGTTGCCTATCCAGTCGTGATGCCACGACCACCTCATCGCGTCGAACGCTCGCGCTGCCTTGAAATCCAGTGGATCGTCAACGGCCATTATCTCACCCAGTATGGGGCCTTATAAGGCTGTAGTCCACTGCAATTCTCCTCGAAGAAGCTGCCTAGTTCCTTTCGCAGGGTTTGTTCGTCTGGTTCCCCGATTTACAGGGCCCTGTCAGCATGCTATTTGGGTTTACGGCCTTGTTTTCCTCTAAAAGCTATATTTCCGATAAGTAATTTTTGGGCTTATCAATTGAAAAATGGCCTCTTTTGGAATTTGTGCCTACTCTAGGGGCATTCCGAGCACCTTGGCTTGGAGGGTCCTAAACGACCTTTTACTCCACTCCTGTTCTAAAAATTAGCGCCAATAAAAGAGTGCCCTGCCATGCCTCCTGTTTCACCCTGCTCCCAAGCCCTGCGTCTTGTCGACATTCTG
>CALCOW010000223.1 GCA_937899935.1 uncultured Phycisphaerae bacterium | reverse complement strand
AACACCGTGGTAGATATCAACATGATCAACGGTTCGAGTATCCGGGTATTCAAGATGGCCGGCTGGGGCAATCGGCGCCTCTTGAAACGCCAACAGGCTGACACACAACAGTACTGAGATAGACAAGTGAGGACTCCTTCAAAATAAACGTCACCAGGAACCTATTGATCATAACTCAGACAGGTGGGTCTCAGGAAGCCAGGTGTATTTCCATCCAATCTTCGATATCCGCCATCGCTTCACCAGCCGTTGCAATGACGCAATCAGGCCGCACCAGCACAAACCCTCCTTCACACAAACCAAATGCCTTGGCCAAGAGGGCTCCTCCCTGAGTCTCTGTCATATCGACATCGACGACCTCAAGATCCAAGCCGCGCCCGCCAGCGCCAAAACGATGAGGTGGCGTAGAGGTTGGTTCTGAAAAGCAGAGAATGGTTCCACCACGACCACGGCAGAGATCCGTCGCCGAACTCAGCGTACCGCTGATTTGCAGGGGAAGGTCAGGAAAAAAATCACCTGGCCCATGGGTCGCCCCCGGTCGCCTCCGACCGCCCAATGGACCAGATCGATAGGTCGGGACATCTTCTGTCAGCATGCTGGCCATCTTTTTCCGAATCGGTGGCAACCGAGTTGCAAGCCCCAGAAGAATACGACGCATCAACCGAACAAACAGATTCTTCTTTGAGATGGCCCCGAGCATCAGGCTGCTTGCCCGAACGACTTTTTTCCCAATCGGGTGACGTTCGGCCTGATAAGTGCCCATGAGTGCTGGCGAAGAATCGCCCTTGGCAACAAGTGCAAGCTTCCAGGCAAGATTGGCGGCATCCTGAATACCAATGTTCATGCCCTGCCCACCGGCTGGACTATGAATATGAGCAGCATCCCCAGCAAGCACAATCGGACCATGCACATACTGCTTGATCTGGCGCTCGTTGACATGATAAGGCGTGCTCCAAGGCACTGATTCAATAGTCCAATCCCGGTTCGTTTGAGTATCAATCAGCTGCTGAAGCTCAGCAATGGTCGGGGCCTGGGACTGACGACTTTCGGCCAAAGAATCGCAAACAGCAAAGATTCGCCATAGCCTCTGGTCGATCGGAAAAAGGACCACGGTGCCTTGTTTGGCAAAATTGACGTGAAGGACATCGAGCCGCTCATCATCACGATCGATGACCATATCTGCCAGCACATAATTCCCGGATACCGTGTGACCAGGAAAATCCAGGTCCAACGTTCGGCGAACCAGTGATTTGCCGCCGTCGCAAGCAACTAACCAGGGAGTCGATACGGATTCCGTACCAGATGGCGTTTGTAGAACGGCCTCAATTCCATCGGCACTCTCTGACAGTGAAACCAGACTTGTCTCGCGCTCTACTTCGATACCAAAACTTGCCAGTCCCTCGAGCAGCAAAGACTCGGTCTGTGACTGCGGAATAAACACGCCACCAGGTATGGCACGACCATCCTGCCGAAGAGAGAGTTGGGCAAATGTCCGCCTGCCGTTGGAGAAAGTCACTGCATCGACCACGGGGTGTGAATCCAAGAATCGATGTCGGCTCACAATCGGATCTAAGACCTCAAGTGTGCGCCGCCAAACAACGAGCGCCCTTGATTGGGTCGTCGCTGCAGCAGCCGTGTCGATAATGCGAACGGGCACATCGAATCTAGCCAGCATGGCCGCGGCGGTGATGCCAACAGGACCTGCACCGACTACAAGTATTGGCTGATCACACATCGCTGAATCTCCAGTGATAGCCTCTCGGGGTTAGTGGCCGACGATATCAGGGAGTTCTCGCATTCCTTGAGTGAGATCACGTGGCCCATCACTGGTAATCAAGACGTCGGCTTCGTAATGCACACTCATGGACCCATCGTCACTAAAGATTGGCCAACGGTGACGTTCCGAGGTAATCGCCGATGTCGTAGGCGAGAGCATCGGCTCAACTGCTAGGAGCATCCCCGGCTCAAATGTCTTGAAGGCATCGGGCCATTCAGTCCCATGCCGAGGAACCACATTAGAAACGAATGGAGCACCATGGAGCGTGGTTCCATAGCCATGGCCACCAAGACCCCGTATCAATTGCATCTGACATTCACCTTCGACATAACCTTGCACCGCGCGCGCCCAATCCAAAAGAGGTCTTCCAGGCTTCATCGCCGAGATGCCCCGAGCCAATGATTCACGGCCGGCTCGCATCAAGTTAAGATTCTCATCTGAAGCCTCTTGAACGGCATACGTCCAAGCCGCATCTCCAATCCAGCCATGATGTTTTACGCCGATATCAATTGAGATCAGATCTCCAGGCTGAAGTGGTTCTGCTCGCATGTCATGTGTGCCATGCACAATGCACTCATTTACAGAAAGACAGCTATGACTTGGGAAGGGCGGTAAACCAGCAAGCTTGTATTTTCGAAAGGCACTGCGGCATTGCAGTGATTTGAGAATTCGCCCGACCTCCTGATCAATTTCTGCCAAGGTGACGCCGGGCTTCACGTATTCAACAAGCGCAAAGTGCGTATCAACCACACATTGGGCGGCAGCCGTAGCCCCTTGGATATCTCGTTCGCGGGAAACGATCATGAAGTAAATACTAACACGTCGGCTGAGCCCAGAGGGAGAACAGAGTTATTCCTTCCTACGACTCTTCCTCTTCGGTAGCAATTGCCCGCGCATGAACAATGCGACCATTCACGGCGACGAGCAGTGGGCCAGCATTGGCAAACTCATAGGCCAACTCTCGCTCATCACTGGTATCCAGAAGCTGCAGATCAGCCCTCTTTCCAACCTCGATCGTCGCGGTTGATTCCTGGACACCGAGTACGCAGGCCGCATTGTAAGTGGCGGCTGTGATGGCCTCGGCGCATGTCATTTTCATGCGCCGCACAGCCAGAGAGATAGCAAAAGCCATCGATGGCGTTGGCGCTGAACCAGGGTTGTAGTTTGAGGCAATGGCCACGGCACAACCAGCATCGATCAGATCTCGGCCGGGCGCATAGCGATCATCAAGGCTAAAGCCACTGCAAGGCAAAAGGACGCCAACCGTCTCACTTTTAGCAAGTCGCTGAATGTCGGCATCAGAGATCGCTTCAAGATGATCAACGCTAAGGGCGCCCATATCAATTGCAATCTGAGTCATTCCCAAAGAATTGAATTGGTCAGTGTGCACCCGAAGCGAACAGCCTTGCTGAAGCGCCGCTTCAAACAATCGTGTTGTTTCAGCGACAGACCAGGCACCTTTTTCACAGTACGCGTCACAAGCAATCCCAGGGAACTCATCACAGACAGCTGGTAGACACTCACTGATGATCCGATCGACAAAGTCTGGGACCTCTGGATCAATGGCATGCGCGCCTAGAAAAGTGCCCACGAGCAGCTGAACTGATTCCTGGCTCGCTGCGTGAATAGCTCGCAACATCTTGAGCTCGGTCTCAGTGTCCAGTCCGTACCCTGATTTCACTTCAACCGTCCCCGAGCCAAGTGCCGCCATTGAAGAAAGCCTTCGCATCAGCATTGCAACAAGATCCTCTTCGCTGGCGGCACGCACGGCCCGAACCGTGGACATGATGCCACCACCTTCATTCAAGATCTCGAGATAACTCTGGCCAGCTTGAGCCTTTTCGAACTCGTCAATACGACTGCCAGCCCAGCATGCGTGACTGTGAGGATCGACAAAACATGGCATGAGAACACAGCCATCGGCATCAAAGACATCATCGATGCCCTCTTCCGCTGGAAGACCGGAGCCCACCGCTTGTATCAAGCCGTCTTGAATCGTGACAAAGCCTTTTTCAATGACGCCCAAATCCGCCATCGCATCTCCACGGCGAGGCCCATCAGCGGGTGCCTTATTAGCGAGGGTCAGAATCCTGGCGTTGATGATGGTGAAATCGGCCATGCGGCGGACACTCTAGCACCCTCATAGCCTTGGGTCAGCCTCAAAGCGTCGGAAACAGATCGACCGGCAATGGTGGATGTGTAACAGAGATTCCAGCAATAACGTCCGAAATGACGCGTCTACACCCTTACAAGGTCAAATTCTCTGTTGTAGGTGACAAAGTCGTTCAAACATGCGGCCGATCACTCCTACTGAAGCAGGGCCTTAGGACCCATTATTC
>CALCOW010000222.1 GCA_937899935.1 uncultured Phycisphaerae bacterium | reverse complement strand
GATCGCTCGCACGCGTAGTGTCGAGTAAATCACCATGATGGCCGAGAGTATCAGGCAGAGCCAACAGAAAGTAGCAATGGGATGAGTGAGCCAGAGATTCGAAATCCATGAAGAGGTGTCTGTTGCAGGGTGAGCAATGTAAGAATTGGAGTACAGCAGTACCTCGAGTGCTAAGAAGGGATTCAGCGGCGTAAGAATAGTGGACAGGTCAGTGACTGAACCGGCACGAACTGGCTCGCGGATTTGAACGTCGGCTACGTACGTTAGAAATAGGTAGATAATGACGCAGAAGTAAAAAATAAAGACAGCACGTTTTCCAGCAGTGCGCGTGACTGACAACGTTACTGCAATTGCTGCAACCAATAGAGCGCTGCAGCCAGCAATGGCGTAACTGAGGAAGATTGAATCGCCAGGCACACCGCCAAAATATTGAGTCACGGCAAACAGGGGTAGGCTGGCCAGGAGCAGCGCTAAGATAAAGAAGAGTCTGCCGAAGAGATTTCCCAGAACAATCTGCATCGAGTTCAATGGGGTTGTGAGCAGAATGTCCCAGGTGCGAGGTGAGGCCTCCTGAGCAATCGCACCAGCCATAAAGATGGGGGTCAGTAGACAGATCAGGCCAACTTGCAGCAGACTCACCACCGTAAACAGTTGGGCGCCACCGGCGGCGAAGCTCCGCATTGACATGGAGCTGCCGCCAATTTCTCCAAGCAGCACAAACAACATCACCACAATCATGATGGCCAAATACCCGGAGCGCAGATAGAGATGCCGGATTCTCCGCGAACCCCCTTGAATGAGCCTTAAGCAAATGGGGTTGGTTGGGAGCAGCCTAAAGACCCAGTTGAGCATGGCTGGCATGGTGGGTTTTCCTGCAAAAGGAAGACAGTTGGTACTGAGCGGAGCGTTCACCGAACGCGATGAACGCTGGTTTGGGGTCAGCGAGGGGGGTATCGGACGCTGAGATCCGGCCAGAGCCAAAAACGCTGTCTAGCTGAGTACAGCACTCTTGACGGGTCTGATATGCCGTCGATAATGGTATCTCCTCGTTGAGAGATGGGGATGGCTTGCTGGTCGGCAACGTGCTGATCATAGCCAATGACATCACACACGGCCCGCTCGGTCCAAGATCGCAGTGTGTCCGTTTACCAGCCCTCTGGTCGAACGCCTTCAGTGCACAGGCACTGACTGAACGCGAAAACCCAAGATGGCACGAATAGATTGAATTAGATTACGACCGTATCAAGAACTTCAAATTCCTCTGTTTCTTAGGAGTCACAGTCCCGCATTCTCTAATAGCACACCTGTCATTTGACTTTGATACCGTCGATAAAAGCAGTCTCTGGGCTGTTTCAGGTACGGTTTTCTCTGGCACAGGGTAGATGTCCTTGCGGCGACTGAGCAGTCGTATATTCAGTTGATTCAAGTAAACGGTATGACACACAACGCTGTCAGACCTCCTGAGGAGGTCCGCATCAGTGGACGTCGACGGAGCGGTCATTTCCCAGGCTAGATTGGGGTTGGCAGTGCTTTTATTGGGAATTGATAGCAATGGATGGCTGATCTTGTGGATTGTTGTCGCGGCAGTCGGGGGAGCAGGTGTGTCATGGTTGCTGATCGCTCAGTTGACGGGTGGCACCATCACGCGAGCACGCAAAGAAGCAGAGCGTCGTCTTGAAACGGCTGAACGAGAGTCAGAGACCATAAAAGGCAAGGCTGAACTTGAGGCCGAGCGGTTTGTTCGTCAGCAGCGTGAAGCCTTCGACAAAGAGCAGGCTGCGGCAAAGGCCGAGTTCAAAAAATCGGAAAAACGCCTTGCCAGTCGCCAAGATAAGCTCGACGCCAAAATCGACAAACTGACGACGAAAGAAAACAAACTCGATGATCGCCATGAGGCTCTCTTAAAGAAAGAGGTGGCTCATGAGGAGGCCATTACGTCACTGCAAGCAGAGCGAACGCAGATTCGGGCTCGACTGGCAGAAGTTGGTTCGCTGACCGAGGAGGCTGCTCGTGAACAGTTGCTCGAAGAGGTGCGTCAAGATGCCGAACATGATGCTCGAGAGCTTTCACAGCGGATCTTAGATGAAGCTGAGACTGACGCGCGCAGCAAGAGTCGTGAAATTACGCTCATGGCAATTCAGCGTTATTCAGCTGAACATGTCGCTGACTCAACAGTGCGTTCAGTCCGGATTGCTTCTGATGATCTCAAGGGTCGCGTCATTGGTCGTGAGGGTCGGAATATTCGGGCTTTGGAACGAGCCACCGGTGCCGACATTCTGGTTGATGACACGCCTGGTGTGATTGCGGTTTCCTGCTTTGATCCAGTACGCCGAGCTATTGCGGGTGAGTCATTGGCCAAACTTGTTGAGGATGGACGGGTTCACCCCTCTCGAATTGAGGAGGTCGTCTCTTCCGTTCGCGCTGATATGCAAGAGCGAATCAAGACGTATGGTACTGATGCCGTCATGGAAACCAGTATTCGAGGCCTCCATCCCAAAATTGTTGAGGCTTTAGGGAAGATGCACTTCCGTACCAGCTATGGACAAAATGTACTACGCCACTCTATTGAAGTCGCATTCCTCAGTCAGATCATTGCCGATCAACTTGGCCTCGATGGCGATATTGGGCGCCGATGTGGACTGCTGCACGATATCGGTAAGGCGATGGATCACGAGATTGAGGGCACGCACCCAGCCATTGGTGCCGAATTCTGTCGTCGTCATGGCGAAAAAACAGAAGCCGTTCTCAACGCGGTGGCCGGTCATCATGGCGATATACCGGCGACCACCCCATACACACCGATTGTGATGGCGGCCGACGCCATTTCAGGTGCCCGTCCAGGAGCGCGACGGGAATCGATGGAAATGTATGTTAAGCGTCTTGAGCAGCTTGAATCACTGGCCACAGAGCATGAAACTGTCACAGAGGCACATGCAATTCAAGCAGGCCGTGAGGTGCGGGTGATCGTCGATGCCAAAAAGGCTGACGACGCGCTTGCCTTCGAGATAGCCAATAAGATTGCCAAACGCGTTGAGGAAGAAATGACCTTCCCAGGTGAAATTAAGGTCACTGTCATTCGCGAGTCACGCTTTATCGAACTCGC
>CALCOW010000221.1 GCA_937899935.1 uncultured Phycisphaerae bacterium | reverse complement strand
TTTTTGATGATGAGCTAATCACATCGAATGATCTTTGGGTTCTGACCAGTTTGTTAAATACCTTTGACTATGCTCCATGGTTTTCTCAAGATCTTGTTCTTTCTCCGGATTCCGAAACACAGCAACGGTTGCAAGTACGCGCTGCGATTGAAAGTACGTGGCCAAATTTGGCCGTTACAGAAATACCACGATGGAATCCATCTGGCCAGGTGGCGCCGGTCGATAAGGTCGTTACCCAGCAATGGCTTGATCTAGCCGATCGATTAATAAACCAGCCTGAGTTGTTGCGGAGTGAAGATCTTGTTCGTTCAGCTTGGGCGTTCGCTTGGCTGAATCAAGCGGCAGCAGCAATCGCTCAAAACCGTGAATCAGATTCACAGCTTGGTCGACAAAGGGTGGCGGCATACCTCGATCAGCCATTGGCTCCAGCCATTCCGGCTTCGGGTACATCGTCAGTCGTTGATACGACTTGGGGTGGACAGTTTCGCAGAGCCAGAGAAGACGTGGAGGAGCGGCTCTATCTCTTGGGACTGCTACGCAATGCACCGGAGGTCATTGATATCGGGCAGGAGGGTTCGGATGTACTTGTTCAAGCGGCGTATACGGGGCGTCCTGAGGAAGTTCGAAGTGAAGCGCAATCTCTATTGATTGCGCGATATCGTGACAATGACTCAGTGGCTATGGCACTTTTAGAGGCGCTGCCTGACGCCCCTCGCAATGCGTCGACTAGTGCCTTTTTACAAAACTACACATTGCACATTCTTCCGGCACTGCATTCCGAACTATGGGAATCAGAGGTTCGCTATGCAATTCTGGCACACATCTTGATGATGCGTAGCCCAGAGAACTCGCAGGTTGATGATGCTGCTGAAGAACTTGCGAAGGCGTATGCAGCTCAAGCAAAATTGGTGGGCCCAAGAAGAAGTGCAGCGGTGGTTTCTACGAATCCTGGTGAGGCGATTAGTGTGCTCAGACAGCGCTGGGAGGACCATGTCGCGGGAGTCATTATTCCTCCCGGGGCACTGGATACCCGTGCCGATCTAATGCGATGGGATGCTGCTAGAAGGGCCCTGGCTCGTGGGCCAATACAAGGTCTGGTTGTTGATCAGATTCGGATCTTAGAGTTACTCGCATTCTTGGTCACGATCGAACATCCGCAAGATGCCGATCGAGTTGGGAGTCTCTTGGCTCAGACGTTCGTTCGACGCGGTTCTGATGATCATGTGCTTGACCAGTTGATTGAAGTCGAACGTGCGCTTGCGGCAGTTTGGCGAATCAGGTTCAAGGCATGGTTGGAGCAAATAGACAGGGAAGCAAATGGTTAAAAAAGGGTTGGTTGGTAGTAGTGTGCTGATGGGGTTGCTTGTCACCAGTTTGACATTGGCGCAAATGGTCGCCTTGGATGATGAATTGCAGGCAAGACTTGAGGCTTTAGATCCGCGTATACCACTGGTCTATTTTGAACTTGCTGAAGAATTGGCTGACCTGAGCACGAAACCCGAAAACACTGAGTTAGCCAAGAGACTCTTTGGACTTGCTGGCAGTCTTGATCCTCAGCGTTTAGGTCGAAGTAGCTGTCTGGCGCTGGCTGGACTTGAAGACGACTATCAAAGACGTGGAAGATTGATCATGCTGGCCAATATGCTTGACCGGCACTCGCTCAAGCCACAAGTGGGTTCAACTGGCGCCTTACTGACCAGAAACCGTTCCGATGCTCTGGCCGTTGCAATCGCGATCTCGGCCTACCGCAATGGCAGGGGGCAAGAGACCATCGAGATCCTCAGCGAACCGGCACACCTCGCGTTGCTGAGGCAAGTCGAGCACCTCATTCCAGGAGGAGCCGATCGTCTCATTGAGGAGAGTGGTCGGTATCAGCGAGGCAAGCGCCCAACACTTTCTCAACGAGAAGTTGATCAATTCCTTGAGTTGGAATTAGCGCTGCTGGTTAATGATCAACGAAGTTGGGGTAGCGAGTTATTGCTCACGCAGGGAGCGCCACTCATTGAAGCCGATCCCACTCGTCTTGCTGAGACACTTGGTGTCGATGCCAATCGGCCGTACTTTCGCGAAGGCGTCTGGGTGGATAAGCCGTAACAACATCACTCTGTTGCGACCTGCACGAAGAGGCAAGAGTGGTAGGTGTAGTTATTTCGAATCGAGCGAAGCCAGATGGCGTAATCGGTAGCGGATAATTTCTTTGAGATCATCCAATAGACCTGCCGCTGGGATAGACCAGACCGCCCACTTCGTATCAAACGGCTCTCGACCTAAGTCAAGGCCATCCCGAATGGCACGCTTGAGTCGTTTGAAAGGGATTGACTCAATAAAGCCTGGGGGCAATGGAATGGCCATTTGAACATCTTCAGGCGAGGGGATCAGAATGGCCAATGGATCTTCGAGTTCTGGCAATTTGTAGGCAATGGTCCATTGCCAACAAGGGCCAAACCACTGAAGCGTTTCGCTGACATCCGGTGTTTCAAGAAGGTAAGCGCGAATGACATCAAATGGGGCCAGGCCAGCCTCTTGTATATCACCACGAACTTCTTGCACGGTGGGTGTATTGAAGCTGTCTGTCCATGCCAGCCGTTTTTCATTCCAATCAGTCACCTGGTTGCTCCTCGTGCCATGATGGATTCAGGTGGTTCCCTCGGTCAAGCCGGTCATTGTAGGCGATCATGAGCGTTGTCGCATAGCGAGCTACCATGCATCTGTATTGCTCAGTGTGAGGCCTCATCCGTCGGGGCCTGGGCAGAGAAACCAGAAAGGTAGGCATGAGCCAAGGTATGAGGCAGACCGTTGCGGTGGTGATGGCCAAATTCCCGGTCGCGGGCTTGGTCAAGTCACGTTTGTGTCTTTCAGGGGCTATGACGACGGAGGAAGCAGCACAGGTGGCCCGTCTGATGCTTCGATGCATTGTTTTACGTGTGGGTCAGCGCTGGCCCACGATCGTTGCTACCAGCCCAGATCAAGATGTTGCCCACATGAAGGATCTTCTCTCGGATCTTCCCACCCACCATTCCTTGGTGGTTATCGGCCAAGGGGAAGGGACGCTTGGTGAGCGAATGGATCGGGTCTGGCGCCAGCATGTCAAAAGCGGCTCAATTGTATTTTTTGGTGGTGATTCACCAGATGTACCTGAACGCTACCTTGATCTGATGGACTCATTTCTTGCTGACGGCGCTGACGGGCCTGCCGCGATCGGTCACGCCCCAGATGGAGGCTATTGGGCTTTGGCTTCGCGGTGTTATATGCCAGCGCTGCTGGAAGACATCCCTTGGTCAAGTCAGACGGTCTTTGAGGTGACCTGCCAGCGCCTCCGTCAATCCGGGCATGAGCCCGTCGTGCTTCCCACGTGGCCCGACGTTGATACGTTCGAGGATCTCCAGAATCTCTTGGAACGTCTCTCAGAAACCAATTTCGAAGGACTCAGCGGTGATTGGAGTGAGCCCAGGGGACGGGGCGGCTATCATGAGTCAACGTTGCAGGTCATGGAGGCTTTGCGTCAAGGCATTGGTAAACTGTTGCTGAAACGTGATCCGGAATCAGATTGATAAAGATAAACAGTTGGACGATTGTGAGGGAGCTTCAGCGTGCCAGATCTTCCTGTTGATATGCCCATCGAACTTGAAGCAGTCGACTTGTCAGAGTCGTCAATTCTGTTGGTGGACGACAATCTTCAAAATCTTGAGTTGATGCAGGCGTATCTTGAGGAGTTGCCGTGCAATATTCGTACAGCACACGACGGAGTCGCAGCCATTGAATCTGTAGATGCCGATTGTCCTGATATGGTTCTACTGGATGTCATGATGCCACGGATGAGCGGTTTTGAAGTCTGTCAGAGAATCAAGTCTTCGCCATCGACACGTGATGTCATTGTGATCATGGTGACAGCGCTTCATGAAGTAGGGGATTTCGAGCGTGCTGTTGAGTGCGGCACCAATGACTTTATTACCAAGCCTGTCAATAAGCTAGAGCTCTTGACACGTGTGCGGTCACTCTTAGAACTCGCTTTGGTCAAGCGACAATACGATAAACTGGTCGCTCTGAAACAGGGCGATGGCCTGAAACCGCAAGGAGGCAGCGGCGCTGCTTCTTCTGCCGGTGTTGACTAAATAAATAGAGTTTTATCGTGCGCCGTTATTTATTAGTGACAGGCGCGCCTTGTCGTAGTTGCGGAGTAGTCGTGAACTCGCTGCCAGCCATGCCCGCTATGATTTCTTGGATGTGCGGCATGCTCAAGGTGAGCTAAGTAATGACGAAGAGCATTCAGATCGAAGCTACTAAGCCAGGATTGTGTGGCAGTGGGATTATGTGCCTGAATCGAGTCGATGGCTTGAGTTTTGGTAATCATCAATGGTCCTCCTCTTGTACCGGACAGAAACCATCGGCTGGTTCATTCCCAGACAATGAGCGGATAACTCTTTAGGACCTAGTCGGACTGATTAATTGTGAATTTGTGGCCATTCTTGCCGCTGCGATTGAGCAGAGCAGGCATTTGCAATGGGGCTTAAGTAATAACGGTGTGCTTTAGAAGCGGTTTGAGCCAGCACAGTTATTTGCTTTGTCACTCTCTAAGAGTGTAAGGAGTGCTCGACCAATGGTGGCACTGTCTCGGTCGTTTGGGAAGCTTCGCTTTGCTGATCAATCTCGATGATTGAGTCTTGGCCATTGATTGGAAGATCATGCTCACCTTTGTTCGGAGCATGATGGGGTAGTTGTCGATGCGCCAACGATTCCTTGATCAGTCGGAAGCCAACGCTTCCAAAACTAATAGAAAATAAGAATACAAAGGGAGCCCCAACTAAAGTGCCGTGGTAGATGCAAGTGAGCACAAAGCAAACAATCAGAATAGAGCCAATCAAGATTTCAGGTATGCCGCGTATCCGAATCGTCTCGCCATCACGTATCTTCATCGACCGGTTGCTGTTGAATTTTGGTGTTCGAATGAATGGTGTTTGGTGGCCGACCAGTGCTTCAAGAACGCCGCGACTGACACTTAAGCTCACGCCAATGCCGAGCGCTAATAGGATAGGCAAGTTCAGTAGTGATGGAAGAAAAGCACGTTTGGTTCGAAGTGGGGTCACAAGATAAAAAAGCCCGGTGGCCGCCATACCCAAAGCAAGTGAACTCGCTCCAAGACTCAAAGCAAGCCAAGGAGGTATGGCTGAGAGAGTGGTGAGCGTGAGGGTGGCTGGTATCGCGATTAATGCCAAGAAGGCAATCGCTAGATAGAGACTTGGTGAAAAGAGATGCAAGATCGCTTCGAATTTGCATCGCATCGGGGCGCGAGCAAGAATAATTTTTCGAGTCAGTTTGATGGCGGTTTGGGTGAGTCCTTTATTCCAACGATGTTGTTGCTGGCAGAACGCCATGAGCGTGGGAGGTAATTCCGCTGGGGCTTTGACATCTGGGCGGTAAACAAATTTCCAGCCGTTGAGTTGGGCCCGGTAGGAGAGGTCAGTATCTTCCGTGAGCGTGTCTTGTTGCCAGCCGCCCGCCTCTTCAATGCAACGGCGACGCCAAATACCTGCGGTCCCATTGAAGTTAAACCAGCGGCCAGTTAAAGCTCGAAAATTCTGTTCGAGCAAGAAGTGTCCATTAAGGAGTGTGGCTTGTGCACGAGTCAGTAAGTTCTGATCGGTGTTGAGGTGGCTCCATCGAGCCTGAGCCATACCAACTTCGGGGTCATCAAAGCAAGGGAGCAATCGTTTGATGAAGTCTGGTTCAGGCACAAAGTCAGCATCGAAGATGACGATGAATTCACCGGTTGCCGCTTTCATGCCATCGGCAAGTGCGCCAGCTTTATAGCCTCGGCGGTGTGTGCGATGGAGGTATTGAACTTGATGGCCTTGAGCGGCTCTGATCGAAGCGGCGCGTTGAATCGGCGCCGCTTGTTCCTGGTCGGAGTCATCAAGGACTTGTATCTGGAGTCGTAATATTGGGTAGTCGAGCCGACACGCGGCATCAATGGCTCTTTGTGCAACCGCCGCTTCGTTGTACATAGGGAGTTGAACGGTGATCGTTGGAAGCGGCTGATCCGTACCAGGTAAGGTTGAAAGTTGGCGATTTGCTTTGGCCGTGAGCAGCACTCGTAGCAGTACCCAAAGTCGGTGTATTCCAAAGAGGCAGATGACCACCATCGGAGGGATATAGAGGCAGATCAAGATCAGATGTGTCACTTGCATCAGCCTGCGTCGGTCCGGGCAAAATGGTTCATTGAAACGGACAGAATCATTCAGTTGGTAGTATCGACGTCGCTAAGTAGATTGTCTTTGCTCGCTTCAACCAATGCGTCATGAGTGCTTGCATCAATTCCGCATACTGATTCTGCAGGTGCTTGATGGCCAAATTGTCCATCAGGTCCAGCAGAAACAAAACGCATTCGGCGATTCGGCGCTGCACCATACTTTAGTTCGAGGTGAGTCAATTCCGTGCCATCAGAATCAATCTTGCCAACGGGGTCCACGCTAGGGGGCACGACCACGCCAGGGTGGGTGGCATAGATTGGCATTTCCCATGCATCAAGTAGTACGAGCCGACCACCATAGTTGCTGAGCTCTGCGGCGGCGGCAGAATTAGGCGTAATCCAACTTGGTCGTGGCTGGCCTGACTCGGGGTATCGATACAAAAGATCCGAGTCGATTTTGGCAAGGATGGCTCTTGATTTAGGATTCCGGTTGAGCACCTCTAGCAACTCACTGATCAGATAGACATCGGTTGAGTCTTCGCAATTTGAATCGATCCAGGGATCATGCATGTCAAAGTCGTCACGCGAGCCAAGTTGACCGTAGTCAGAACTTTGCCAGGTAAGCGATCGGCCGGATTCGACTTCCCACTCAAGGAGCGCTGTTTCAAGCAAATCCATCGCTGCTTGAGTGCGTCGGATCTCAGATTGCTGCCACATTGCTGAGCCTACTCTTAAGGTGATGCCAGCCAGAAGCAAGATCAGGCCAATCACAATGAGCAACTCGACCAGCGTAAACGCATGGCGAACTCTGTAGCGGTTGAGTGGTTGAAGTTTGTCCCCCACAGGCATGGTGGGCTTCCGGCGGCATAGCGGTAATCTTCTCATCGAACTGGTTCCTTCGAGTCAGGGGTCCCTGGCTTCTACTGGATTGTAGAACGAGTCCAGCAGGAGGGGCGACTCAAAGGGTGATAGTTCATAGAGAACCAGGTCATTTATGCTGCGGCGATGCAGATGAAGGGGTTCTTCAACCTCTAGTGTCTCTGGCGGCGTCATCGCCAATTGGCTTGATCGATCAATAAAGACCATTAGAGGGGCTCCATCGACTTCCGCGAGCAGCTGGAGGGTCTCAGGTGAGATGGTATTGGAATAGGCTAGTCCGAGGGCCTGCATATTGTCTGGAAGGGCCGCCATGAGTAGGCCCTGACCGTAGCGGGACTCAAAGGTCTCGGTGAACTCTTGGTCATCGGCGCAGATCCAGGCCGGTTTAAAACCATGACTGATGGTTTCGTTGTAGGTGGCGGTCAAGCTCTGCCACGCCTTTGGAGGGTATTGATCGCTCTGGCTTTGGGTATTGGGCAAAGCATCCCAGATCAAGGCAAGTCCGACGGCGGCCATCAGGAGGGCAGCGATTGTTCCAAGAATTGCACGTCGATGTGTTCGGGCCGCGGTAGGGAACGACAGTGGCGCTTGGAGGTCCTGTTGGGACTCATCAAGCATCGACACAAAACGCTCATTTGATGGTGGTTGAGCAACTCTGCTCAGCGATGCATTAACCTTCTTCTGTAGATCAAGTTCGGTTTGTAAAGAGGTGTATTTGGACACAGCATTTTGGAATGCAGCCTCTTGCGCTGGACTCAATAGGCCATCAAGGTATTGATCTACCATGCCATGTGCTTCTTGCGCCGACAGGTCGTTGGGCGGTACAGCTGATGGATTGCTTGAATCTGTCATGCGGAGGCCTCTGCTGCAGCTTGAGTCAACCAAGTTCTCATTCTCTGGCGGGCACGATGGACATGGCTCATCGCTGTGCCCTCAACCATATCGAGTGACTGAGCAATCTCACGATACGAGAGTTCCTCAAGAGTCCGTAAAAGAAGGCAGGCGCGCGCGTCTTCATCCAGGCGTAGCAACGCTGCGCGTGTTTGATCATCAAAAGCTTCAGCATCGTCAAAGAGTTTACCCGTCCCACTAATGGTCGAAGGCGGATGGAGGTGACTCGATTGAGTATCCGCCTCAACAAATTCTAATGCGTCGTTTGATGCTTTACGCCTCTGTTTCCGACGCGCCATATTCAGCGCAGAGAACCGAACGATCTGACTCATCCAGGCTTGGAAGTTTGTTTCTGGATCGAATTGAGCGATTTTCTCGAATCCGACCAGTGCTGCTTCCTGTACCGCGTCCTCTGCGAGGTTACGATCCATG
The DNA here is from genome assembly GCA_937899935.1 of uncultured Phycisphaerae bacterium. Lineage (GTDB taxonomy): Bacteria > Planctomycetota > Phycisphaerae > Phycisphaerales > SM1A02 > JAQWNP01. The sequence continues at coordinate 1,356 of CALCOW010000221.1, read as the reverse complement.
AGAATGCCATAGGCGATGCACCACAATGCGCGGGCTCCTTCCTGAAACCGGGTGGCAAAAGCATCTTCACTTAAGGCTCCTCTTCTAGTCATGGAGGGGCTTTCCGCATATTTGCTGGCCTGAAGCGGCCTCCTCACAAAGATGTCTAAGGAGGATCACTACCTTGCAGTTTTGACTTGAATTTCTCAATTCACCTGCTTCCCGGATTCTAAAGGCGGTTTTAAGTAATGAATTTGGTTGGCCTCAAGCGGCCCAAAGGTGGCCTGAGTACCATCTGGCCACCGCACGTCGAGGCGCTGGAGCGACGTTTGGTCGCCAAGACCAAGATGAAGCCGTGGCGTGTTGGCGGCCAGATAGCTTCCGTCGGTACGGACCTGAAGCAGGCGGCGACCTTGTTCACTGGGTGTAAAAACCTGAGCGTTGAGTGCGGGTGCCCCTTGAGCATTAAGAACGACAAGATCGACCCAGTTGCCGCGCTGTTTGACGGTGTTCAGCAGTAGTGATGCTGGTGCATCGCGATTGATCACCACCACATCAATGCCGCCGTCACTATTGAGGTCACCAAAAGCGGCGCCTCGGCTCGTGGCCAAAATCTGCTCTTTGGTTCCGCCCAGAGGCTTCACCATATTGAATTTCTTACCGTTGCCCTTGAGCAACATATTTGGTTCCGCATAGACGTCTTCAGCGAGTGAATCGGTGGTCGCTGTCACCCTGCCATTGGCCTGATAAAGGTCAAGGAATCCGTCATTATCAAAGTCGAAGAGCCCGAGTCCAAACCGCGTGTATGGTCGCGTTAGAGGGCGCAAGCCCGTTTTTCCAGTTGCATCTACGAAGTACGCACCTTGGTTATAGAAGAGCGAATCTGATTCGCCACCAAGATTGCCAATGAGCAAGTCAAGATCACCATCAGCATCAAGGTCCTGCACATCGATACCCATGCCTGCTTTTGCTTTACCTTCTTCATCGAGGGCGGTACCAAGTTGCATGGCCACTTCTTCAAACTGAGCATTGCCTGCATTTATCCAGAGCCGATCAGGCAGGCCGTCATTGGCCACTGCTAAGTCGAGCAAGCCATCCTGGTTCATGTCGGCCGCAACGACACCAAGCCCAGTACCTGGTTTCACATGTATTCCCGATGTCATGGTCGTATCGACAAAGGTGCCATCACCTTGGTTCAGATAGAGCGTATCGATCGCGGGGGCGTCATAGTCTGCTGGTAAGCAGAAATCGACGGCGCCAGCCGTATTGAAACAGACACGTTCGCCATCAACAGTCCAATTCAGGTAGTTGGTATGAAACAGATCGAGGTCGCCATCGTTGTCAGCGTCGAAAAAAGTCGCACCGGTACCCCAGCCT
>CALCOW010000220.1 GCA_937899935.1 uncultured Phycisphaerae bacterium | reverse complement strand
CGCGTATCGCTACTTGGCCGTTCTTGAAGGCATCGCCAGCGTCTCTGGATGCTTCAATCACAAGATTCTTACGCATACCGATCATCAACTGATTCCATTGGCCAACATAAGCAACTGACTCATCAGTGCCAGTCAACACCCCTACTGAGCTTGACGTTTTCGCATAGCGAAAACGCAGGTCTTTCCTGACGTTTTCGCATAGCGAAAACGCAGAGGACAGGCCCGGCGTCAGCCGGGCCGTTTCACATCGCTTGGGATGGGAAACATGGACCACGAAAAAAGCGGCGCTGGAATCGAAGATTCCGAGCGCCGCTTTGAGTGGGCCATACTGGACTTGAACCAGTGACCTCTTGTGTGTCATACAAGCGCGCTAGCCAACTGCGCCAATGGCCCCAGACAAGAAGCTCCACAGAATATCCATTCCGGGCGACTCTGCAAAGCCCCCCACGCTGCCACTCTGGCAGCAGCAGATCGACCCATAGGGCCATTAAGCCAGGTCCATCCACGCCTATCTCCTTTAAAGGCAACTCGCAGGCGGATGACTCGCGCTTGAGGTCAGGCACGAGCCTTGCAACTCTTCCGGGGGAGACGGGTCAATGACCCACCCAGCGTGTGGAAAGGACCGCCGCTCTTGAGAACTCAAACCAAAGGAGATTGACATGGAAACGAACACAAACAAAACATCAAACGCCGCTCACCAACACGGACCAAATTGTGGACATACTGCTGTGAACCACGACGGTCACAGCGACTACTTGGTCGATGGTCGACTTGAGTGTGGCTCTGAGAATGGATCCGCTGATCGCGTTATTGAGATTTCGCAGGTCAACCCAAACGAATGCCGACCGCTGAATGACTGCGAGCGTCAGTCCCATGTTCACGGACCAGACTGTGGACACGAAATGGTACCCCACGGCGACCATACAGACTACTTAGTTGATGGCGTACTCCACTTCCCTCACGAGGAACACTGCGATGACCACGGCCCAGTTCAATTGGTCACTGGATAATCTCTTGTGCAAGAAGTAGAAGCTTGCTTGTTGACGGGGAACACTACTGGTTCCTCGTCAACAGGCCAGTGAAGGAGACTGATATGGAACTTCAAAACGCTAAAACAACATCAGCGATCGACGACCAACGGGCCGCCTCCAATAAGGCCCACCAACATGGGCCTCACTGTGGACATACCGCTGTGATTCACCAGAACCATATTGACTACCTTGTCGATGGTCGCCTTGAACACGCTAGCGAGGGCGGATGTATCAACCATCACGTTGTTGAAGTATCAGAGCTCAACCCCGATGAATGCGCTCCACTAAATGACTGCGAGCTTGAGGAGCACGTGCATGGCCCTGGATGTGGCCATGAGCTTGTACCCCACGGTGATCACATGGACTATTTAGTCAACGGGGTGCTCCACCATCCACATGATGATCACTGTGATGACCACGGTCCCGTTGAGCTGTCTACTGTCTAGCTCAAGGATCAGTCACAGACAATCTGATCGCCAACGTTGATCACGCCATCATTGAGGATCTCTGCACAGAGACCGCCACGATGAAGGTAGCCCTCGACCACCGGTAGCCCAGTCAGTTTTTGCAAGTACTTGCAAGGCTCACACAACATAGTGCCGCGCATGCGGACCGTCCCGACACTGAATTGGCGATCGACCAGGTCATTGAGAGCAATACCCTTGGTCACCACATTGCGACGCGTCTCGGCGGGTGTCATGGAAGCCCCGTACACCTCGTTAAAGTGCTGCACTTGCTCCTGCTCAATCAGGGTGATCTGGCGGTGGTACACCGTGGCCTCGTTCGGTGCCAAATCTCTCCATTTACGATCGCCCGCTAGCCCCTGCCCAGCAACGACCTGAGCCTGATCATGAGAAACCGTGGGCTCCCCTTTTTGCGAAGCAAGATTGATCTCGATGACATGACCAGCCACTGCCGTACCTCCAGTCGTTTCAGCTTTGAGCGATCAGACCACCTGCTGACCATTGGCAAAGCCTTGGAAATCAGCAAGAGTTTAGCAATAGATGCGCTTCTAGAGGTTCTGTGAGATGAGCTTCTCAAGACCAGCCATTGGCTGTTCAACGACAGGCTTTGGCGGCGATTCTGAAACTGTCTCGAGCACTGCCACTGGAACCGAGCCTGATGACATGCTCTCAAGCAATGGCTCGAGATGGCAAATTCGCGCCACCGTACTGACCGCCGCCGATGGAAGGACTTCAAGTTGCACATACTCGTCCCGGCCAAGCTGATAGAGGCCAGCCAAACAAGCAATCAACTTCGTATCGGCGCGGATGACATGTGTCAGATCGATGACAAGGACGGTTGGTTTTGATTCCAAGGCCAGCCGACATCGTCGCCAGAATTGGCGAACAGAGGCCTCGCTGGTCATATCACTATCACTGACCGCTAATTGCCGCTGGCGATCGGGCTGGGTCACACCAGATTTAGGAGATGATTCTACTGCACGAAAGCGCACGTCCCTGTGTCCCTTCTTTCTAAAACTTCAATGACCAAGCAACTCCGAAGAGTATTGCACCGACCATCTTTACATAGGCCGCTACCTATGTGTCGGCAAGACGACCTCTCCATCCCAAGAAAACCTGGTGGCGTTCGATCGCACAACTGATGAGCCGTGTTATGAAAAACCCGCCCGGATCCCCCGGCCTTCTCTACAGTATGCCAGACAATGCTTCAGATACCAGTGTTCTTCTGGAGAAATCAGACTCTTGTTGCACTGAACTGAGTTATCACACGGCTGCGATAGACAACGATGGTCGTGAATGCGAACATATCTTGTATTGCATTGGCTTGAGACCAGGACCAAAGCAGGTCGTTCACCTTTAAGAAGATTCCTAGAAGAGGTCCCGCTGAAATGTTTACGTTTGAAACTTGGCAAGCCTTTATTGATCAACGTTATGGCCCGACCGATCAGGCCCGCGGCCCGGCCAAGACCTTCCTTTGGCTGATGGAAGAGGTTGGAGAACTGGCTGAGGCCCTGGCCCGCCTCGAACGGGGCGAAGAAGTTCAAGCACTGCTCAGCGAGGAATTTGCCGACGTTCTAGCATGGTTGACCACGCTGGCCAACATCACCGGCATCGATCTCAACGCAGCCGTCACCAGCAAGTACATTGAAGACGGCGGACCAAAAGGCGTTAAGTAGCCTCCGAAAAAAACCCGCCCTCAAAGTGGCATGCATTTTCGTTGCCACTGCAACGCGTAAGGGAGCCCATGGGACTCAAGAGGATTCAATCGACCTTTGCATCACTTCGCTCGGCGCCACGTGGGGGCTTGATCCCCTTCGTGACTGGCGGGCACCCATCACTGGCGATGACCAGCCAATTCTTGCCGGCTCTGGAGCAAGC
>CALCOW010000219.1 GCA_937899935.1 uncultured Phycisphaerae bacterium | reverse complement strand
GAGATCGCATCACGAATAGATCCAAGGAAACAGTAAATGCGCCGGCGTGTACGTCGAATGATCCCAGGATTAGTGCTTTGCGCGATCTGCTTGCGGCGCAGCAGGCGCCCTCGTTCAGTGAGTCCAACCACCGCACGTACAACACCTCGGCCTGCCGTCAGTTCGTCTTCGCTGACCAAGAGTGAACTTTTGATAAGGCCGGCGTTGGTTAAGTGGGGCCGGTCCCAAGTCAACTCAATGCCCTGAGAAAAGACATTAAGGTGCCCCCAGTGAGCGTTGCTTGTACTTGAGATAAAAGTGGCATTGAAACCACTGATGCGCTTGAGACATCCATCGCGACTTCGATAGCTAAAAATCACACCAAGAATCGCCGCCGCAAAGACGACCAGAATGGTCAGCCAAAACAGATTCGTAAAATCGAAGAAGCTCCAAAACCAAGAAGGGGCATCGTCGGTCGACGCGTCGGCCGTCGCCACAATGCTGTACAGGAACTGTCTGAGATCAAGGATATGCATTGCGGAGATTGTAATGGGGTTGGAGAAGCACAGAAATTCCGGGCTCCAGAGGCTTCTGTCACGGTTTCCAGAGTCTGTGATTCGGTTCCGTGAGGCTGGCAGCTACAGTATTGTCGTGAAGGGAACCAATATTGTCCTCTGAAGATCATCCAAAATCGACGCCCTCGACAGGTCCAGTGAGCCAATCATTTTTACTCGGGTCGTCGAGCGATTTCGTGCAGCCTGTTGGCTGGCCATCTCACGGTCAGTCAAAGCTACAGCCAGGTGATCTGCTTGGGCATTTTGAGATTCAATCTTGCATAGGTGAGGGTGGGTTTGGTGTGGTCTACCTCGCCATTCAGCGTCGTCCAATCACCCGGAAAGTTGCGATCAAGCTGCTCAAGGCGGAGATTGACTCGGGGCTCGCCTTCCAACGTTTTGAACTTGAAAGACAGGCGTTGGCGGAGTTAACACATCCGAATATTGCGCGTGTCTACGAAGCTGGGCAGACCGATCGGGGCCGGCCTTATGTCGCGATGGAATACATCGATGGCTCGCCGATTACACGCCACTGCAACAAAACGAACGTCCATCTGCGAGGGCGACTGCAGCTGTTTTTATCGATTTGTGCAGCGGTTCAGCACGCTCATGAAAGAGGCTTTATTCACCGTGACCTCAAGCCGGCCAACATTTTGGTTGCTGAAGATGAAGCAGGCCCCCTGGTCAAGGTTATTGACTTTGGTGTTGCCAAAGCTTTTGCAAATCCTGGGGCTGCGTCGTACACCCAGGCAGGACAGGTAGTCGGCACCATTGATTACATGAGCCCAGAGCAATTGTTGTCAAGTGCTGACATTGATACGCGAAGTGATGTCTATGCCTTAGGTGTTTTGCTTTATGAACTATTGACGGAAGAGCGTCCATTTGAAGACAGTGATTTGAATTCCAAAAGCTTACTTGAAGCGCAGCAGATCATTACGCAAGCTGACCCATTGCGACCCAGCCGTCGTCTCAAAGAAAGCGTCGAAACGAAAAAGCAGAGCCAGGCCTCCACCAGATCTCTGTCTTGGAAATTAGTGCGAGGAGATCTTGATTGGATCGTCATGCGTTGTCTTGAAAAGGACCGCCAGCGGCGATACGACTCCGCTCGTGCCTTAAAAAATGAAATTCAGCGGGTTCTTGAGAATAAGCCCGTTGAAGCAGGGCCGCCGGGAGGGTTTTATCACGCTCAGAAGTTTGTCCGGCGGCATCGCCCCTTGGTCGTTTCGTCGGCCATCATTTTTGTAGTTTTGATTATTGCTGTCACCGCCACTTCCATCTTCGCTGCCAAGGAAAGTCGCGCCCGCGCTACAGCGCAACTTCGCCAGCAAGAGTCTGAGCAGCAAGCGACTCGCTATCAAGCCATGGCACAATTTATGGAAGAATCTTTTTCGCACGCCATGCCGCATATCGGCCATCAGTATGACACGACATTGCTGAAACTGATGCTTGATGCTTCATCAAGAAACATCGGTGAGCGTTTTGATGGGTCGCCACTCGCTGAAGCACAAGTGCGCACAACCTTTGGACTGGTCTACCAATCGATGGGGCGTTATGAGGAGGCTGAAGATCACTTTAGGAGGGCGATGGCGATTCGCCAAAGCCTGCTGGCGGACAACGCCCCAGAGCAGATTCAATCGATGATTGCGCTGGGAATTCTATTGACCTATCAGGGGCGTTCTGAAGAGGCCGCGGAGGTATTTGAGAGGCTTTTAGCCATCGAAGGCAGTCGTGATGTGATGACACCGGCGGAGCAAGCTGCGGTTCTTATCTGTGTCGGTCAGCGTCAACTTGCCATCGGTCATTATGATCAGGCGCTTGCGTTTGCTATCGAAGCGCAACAAAAGGCCACTGAGGCTTATGGTGAGTTTGATCTTCAGGCACTGAATGCGAACTTGGCAGTTGCAGAGATCTATCTTCAGCTGGATGCAGATCAAGCGGCTGCGACTGAGCTTGAAATGACGCTTCCGCGACTGAAGCGCATTGGCAGCCGCCATCCAAGCTCACTCAAGGGCCTTTCGATGCTTGCTCTGGCATACCATGGCCTGGGTCGCCATGAAGAAGCCAGGCGACTGGCCCAAGATGCTATGGATATGACGGGCGTACAGGTTGGCGAGAATACCCCACAATTTAAAGATGCCGCCATTGTCTTGTCGCAGATCTTAACGGAACAAGGAGAACCTCAACGAGCAATTGAAATACTCGGCCAACTGCCTCAGGAAAGTAACGTTGCTCAGAGGTACTCTGCATTTGATCATTTAATAGGATTGCAGCTTGCGAGGGCGCAGTTCAAGCTCGGTTTGTTGGATTCGGCAAAGAACAATGCGATGGCTGCTTTGGAAGCGGCAATGGCAAGGCGTGGCTTGTTGAGTCCAGCCTCTGTCGAATGCATCACGGTATTGGCTCAGGTGCTGGCGGAAGAAGGTGATATTGATGAACTGGTGGCGCTCTCTCAAAAGATCGTTCGTGCACAGCCAGGCTCTGAGGCGCAACAGCGTATGAAAGATCAGGCGATCACCGAGTGTTGCCAATACTTAGAGGCGATTAACGATCCTCTTGTCAGAAACCTGTGTCAGTAGGGGGTTGCCAAAAAGGCATCTGTTTCTATTGATCTGAGCGACTGACCTTGATGCACGGCTTGCAAAATAATCTCTGCAAGGAGAAGCGGTGGGGGCGGGATTCGAACCCGCGATGACCC
>CALCOW010000218.1 GCA_937899935.1 uncultured Phycisphaerae bacterium | reverse complement strand
TGTGACATCGCCCATGCTTGAGTAAAGGCAGCCTCAGGGGTTTGTGCGCCCTGACTCTTCTTAACCAGGGCTTCAGATTCACTTAATGTAAGGGGGGCAACTCCGCTCCAACGCTTCGCTCGTCGGTTGTAGCGATGACGTTCGCGAACATAATTCTGGGCCGCGGTCAAAAGAAGAGACCGGAAGCGACCCCGCTGAGGCGATGCGGTACTTAGTAGATTGCGACCAAAAACAACATCACAGAAAAATCCCTGAGACAAATCACTGGCATCATTACAGGATTGACCAGCCTTGCGAAAATAGGCATAAACAGCCGGCCAGTAGCGACGAACAAATTGCTCTTTGGCGTGATCGCCTTTCGTCCCCTCACCAAGTACGGCCATATCAATCATGGTCCAGCTTGTATTGGTAAGCCCACCGCTTCGATCGGGAACTGGTGATTTCATTATCGACTTATTCATAAAAGCAACCTTGTGTCCATAAGAGAACTACGTCAAAAAGGGGCCAATGTTGGCGCGCAGATCATGTAGATTCATCAAAAACCTGCACGCCCCACACAGATTGATCAAATTGACCACCATCACAGCCCTCTCTCTCCTCAGAATCATCACGGAGACACAGAGAATCACGGCTGCGGCATTGACCCGTCACCAGATGACACGTAGCATTCTGATATATCCACTTATCCGGATAAACGGATAGATGGGCCCCTTTTAGCGATCATGCAATTTCCTTCGAACCAACCTCGTGAAATCTATCGCATTGTGATAGCAACTTGGAGACTCCCGTGAGCACCTCATCTCAGGCACCCATGAACACCGAAAACGCCACCTTTCTTGATACCAGCCTTCCCTTGATTTCGGATGCCCCGTACCAGGTCGCTGACCTCAGTCCGGAGACGGTGGCCTTCGGGAGAAAGGAAATCCATCTTGCTGAGCATGAGATGCCTGGCCTTATGGCCTTGCGAGAGCAATATGCTGGCAGTACCCCCCTCAAGGGTGCACGAATTACTGGTTCACTGCATATGACCATTCAGACGGCGGTGCTGATAGAAACACTGACCGCCCTTGGGGCCGAAGTGCGTTGGGCCAGCTGCAACATTTTCTCAACCCAAGACCACGCCGCTGCTGCCGTGGTGGTCGGTCCGAATGGGACGGCCGAAAAACCAAGTGGTGTACCAGTGTTTGCCTGGAAAGGCGAAACCTTACCTGAGTACTGGTGGTGTTGTTTACGAGCTTTGGATTGGGGGAAAAATCAAGGCCCCACGCTTCTACTTGATGACGGCGGCGATGCAACCCTTCTAGTCCATCGCGGGCTCGAACTCTGTAAAGCCGGAGAAACGGCTGATCCATCCAGCGCTGAAAGTGAAGAGTTCGAAACGGTGTTACACCTACTGAAAGATTTGTACAACGTCGCTCCCGATTTCTGGATACATAATGCGGCTGAGATTATCGGTGTCTCAGAAGAAACAACGACCGGAGTCCACCGACTCTATCAAATGGCGAAAGATGAGACGTTGTTGTTCCCTGCAATCAATGTCAATGACTCGGTTACTAAAAGTAAATTCGACAATCTCTACGGCTGCCGACACTCGTGCGTTGATGGAATTATGCGAGCCACTGATGTCATGCTTGCAGGTAAAGTTGCGGTGGTCTGTGGATATGGTGATGTTGGCAAGGGATGCGCACAGTCACTTCGCAGCCAAGGCTGCCGAGTAAAAGTCACAGAAATCGACCCAATCTGTGCACTGCAAGCTGCCATGGAAGGGTACGAGGTCGTGACGCTTGATGAAGTCATTGGCGAAGCTGACCTTTTCGTAACTGCCACTGGAAACAAAGATGTTATTCGCGCAGACGACATGGCTCGGATGAAACACAACGCAATCGTGGGCAACATTGGTCACTTCGATAATGAAATTGATATGGCTGGGCTGACCGAAAAAGTGAGCGCCAAGAAACAGAACATTAAACCCCAGGTAGACGAGTGGGTCTTCCCAGATGGTCACTCTATTATTGTCTTGGCTGAAGGACGGCTACTGAATCTTGGGTGTGCAACTGGTCACCCCAGTTTTGTTATGAGCAATTCATTTACGAATCAAGTACTTGCTCAACTAGAGTTACATGCCAATCACGCCGAATACGAGCGACAAGTATTTACTTTGCCAAAGAAACTCGATGAGAACGTGGCACGACTGCACCTTGAGAAACTTGGCGTCCATCTCACAGAGTTGACGCGGGAGCAGGCTGCGTACATCGGTGTCGATGTCCAAGGCCCTTATAAGCCCGAGTATTACCGATACTAATTATTCAAACAGCTACGTAGTGCTCATCTGGGGCATCATGCCCTACAATGGCGACCATGCTACTTGAACGCTTTGAAGTGCCAGGCCTCGCTCACTACTCATATGCGGTGGGATGCCCCAACGCTGGCGCCATCGCGATCGTTGATCCCGAACGTAACATTGAGGGCTATCTCAATTTTGCGAAGGAAAAAAAAGTTCAAATAACCCATGTGCTGGAAACGCATATTCATGCGGACTTTGCCTCAGGAGCCAAAGCGCTGTCCGAAGCGACTGGTGCGGAACTCTTGTTGTCGGCTTACGACAAAGGCGAACAATTTGAGGTCAGCTTTGACCACACCCCAATCGAAGATGGATTTGAGCTGATCATTGGTCCGGCTCGTTTGGTAGCGATGCACACCCCTGGACATACACCAGAGCACCTTAGCTATTTGATCTACGACCAAGACCGATCTGACGAAGTACCGATGATCATGCTCTCAGGAGATTTTCTTTTCGTTGGATCGCTGGGCCGACCCGACCTTTTAGGAGCCAGTGCAACCCACGACCTCGCTAAAAAGCTCTATCAATCTGTCCGAAGAGCAGGACAAGAACTACCCGATGGCCTGGAGATCAATCCTGGACATGGCGCCGGCTCATCATGTGGCGCCGGCCTCGGCGGACGCCCAGTTTCGACGCTCGGCTTTGAGCGCATTGCGAACCCCTATTTTGATCCAAGCCTTACTGAAGAACGCTTCGTTGAGAAGTTGCTCGCAGCCTTGTCCCCTCCACCACCCTATTACCCTCGCATGAAGGCCCTCAATTCCATTGGGCCAGCCGTGCTCAAGAAATTGCCTGGCGACAAATTATTAAGCCCAGAGCGCGTCATTGCACTTGCTGGCGAGGGCGCTGTATTCCTGGATATCCGGGACCAGCGTGCTTTCGGGCACGGGCATATTCCCGGAGCAATTTCAGTCGGAAGAGGTGGCGGTTTTGTGAGTTGGGCCCCATGGGTGGTCCCTTATGAGACACCGATCATCTTGGTCACAGACGGGGGTTCAGACATTACACCCCTTCTGCGAGATCTGGTCCGCCTTGGATTAGATCAAATTGAAGGCAGCCTTGAGGGGGGCATGGAAGCGTGGCATGCAGCCCATCAACCCATTCAGTGCAACGAGGTCATTGATGCTCAGGCCCTCTATCAGCATCTTGAGACCGGCTCAGGTCCAGATGTGATTGATGTCCGCACGGATGCTGAATTTGCTCAGGGCCACATCGAGGGTGCCCAACATATGTCATTACAGGCACTTTCCCAGAATCTCGATGCGTTACCACCCACGGGAAAACCACTGGTGGTGACTTGTGCCGGCGGCTACCGAAGCACCATTGCGACCAGTCTGCTGCTACGTCATGGGCACGAGCAACTTATCGATCTTGCTGGCGGCATGAATGCCTGGAACAACGCATCGCTACCCAAACAAACTGGCCCCTCCAAAGTCCCTGATACCACCTCCGCTGCATAGCTGCCATTGCCGCCAATGCCGAACAACCCTACTCTTGCGACTCCATGAGCGACTCAATTGGACACTTCTGTGGCATTGCCTTTGTACGGCAACGTCATAGTTTTGATTACTACCGACGAGAACTCGATGACGCTGCCTGGTGTACGCGTCGTTTGTGTCTACTGATGCAAAAGCAATACAACCGCGGCCAAGATGGTGCCGGGTTGACGACGGTCAAATTCGATATGCCCCCTGGTGAGGCTTTTTTGAATCGCACACGTTCAGACAGGCACAATGCCATTGAACATGTCATCGATGAAGTCACCTCTGATCTCGATGTACTTGACGCTGATCACATGTCTGATGCGAACGACGAGGATTGCAAACTCGCCTGTGCCTATCTGGGTGAAGCAACCATCGGACATCTTCGCTATGGAACACATTCTTCTAATGCGATTGCAAATTGCCATCCACTGATTCGCCGCAACATCACCGCTAGCCGTAATCTCGCCCTTGCGGGGAACTTTAACATGACCAACTCAGGGGCCCTGTTTGATCAGTTGGTCGAACTTGGCCTGAGTCCCGTTGGAGATTCTGATACACAAGTCGTTCTTGAACGCATGGGTTACTTTCTTGATCAAGAACATCGCCACCTCAACGCAACCATGGGCCCAGGGTCATTGCTGAATCTTGAAGGCCGGGCGCTCGCCAACGCCGTTGCAGAAGAACTCGATCCGACCCGCGTCGTTCGCAAGGTCGCTGATGGCTGGGATGGCGGCTACGCATTCGTTGTTCTACTTGGCAATGGCGATGCATTTGCTTTCCGTGATCCCGCTGGCATTCGCCCCTGCTATTGGCTCATGAATGAACGTGTCATTGCTGCCGCTTCAGAGCGAGGGGCTCTGCTCAATGTGTTTAACGCGTCTGTGAACGAGGTTAAAGCGATCCAGCCAGGCCACGTCCTTGTGGTCAAACGCAATGGAGAGGTCCGCGAAGAGCGTTTTGCTGATCCGCTACCAACACGCCAATGTACCTTTGAACGAATCTATTTCAGCCGTGTCAATGATCCAGACATCTATCAACAGCGAAAACAACTCGGGCGCTCTCTGGCCCCCCGGGTGCTCCGTGCAGTCAATAGCGATATTGAGCACACCGTCTTCAGTTATATACCTAATACTGCTGAAACTGCACACAGTGGCTTGATTGAAGAAATTGAAAGATTGTCTCAATGTCATCGAGCTGAACAAATTTTACGCTCGGTTGAAGACGGCTCGGTTTCACGCGAGAGCTTATTAAAGGATCTTGACATCGTCGTCCGCAATGAACGGATTGCCTACAAAGATCAGCGCCTCCGTACCTTCATTACCCATGACCGAGCCAGAAGACGCCTGGTCATGCACATCTACGACATTCTTCGAGGCGTTGTTAAAAAAGAAGACACACTAGTTGTTCTTGACGATTCGATTGTGAGAGGCACCACACTACGAGAGTCGATCATCAAAAATCTCAGTCGACTCGATCCGAAGAGAATTATCATTGTGTCCTCGGCGCCACCCATCATGTACCCCGACTGCTATGGAATCGACATGAGTGAACTAGGTCGGTTCATAGCATTTGAAGCAGCCATCAAGCTTATCCAAGAAAGAGATATGGATGAGCTCCTTCAGGATGTTGAACGGGCCTGTTCAGCCCAAGCTGGGCGGTCAGCCCACCGCATGAAAAATCATGTCCAACGCCTCTATGAACCCTTCTCTCTGGCCGAACTGAGCAAAACCATTGGGGATCTTGTCCGACCTCGTGATATCCCCTGGGAGGGAGAACTGGAGGTCGTCTATCAGCGGGTCGATGACCTGCGTGCCGCCATGCCCGAATTCACGGGTGATTGGTATTTCACCGGCGACTACCCCACACCGGGCGGCCTAGAAGTGCTGAACACCTCATTCCTCAACTGGTGCCATCAGATTGGCGGACGGGCTTATTGATGGTCAACAGCCGCTCTCAAGGGGCCACTTAGCCATCTGAGGGCGATTCAAGGAACCTACCAGGTGGCACAGGTCCCGCTTACCGCCAACTCCTGATGACTTGGCCCTTGACGATTGCACGGAAGTATGGTCCACTTCGCCGCTTCGGTATTCTTATTGAATGCTCCAAAGAGCCACTGGCACTGCGCTGGTGACGGGCATCATGCTGTGGAAATTAGGAGGCGTTGCCTCCTGTGTGGATGGACTCAATGGCAAGGTATCTCGGGCCCAAAGTCAAACTCTCACGTCGCGTTGGTGTTCCCATCGCTGATATCCCTAAGCACACTACGAAGCGGCAGTTGACTGCGCCTGGTATGCATGGCTTCCGCGGTCGCCGACCGAAGGACTATGGTATTCGTCTGCTTGAAAAGCAGAAGCTCCGCTATCACTACCACTTGCTAGAAAAGCAATTCCGTCGCTACGTTGACAAAGCCGGCCGTCAGAAGGGCAACACCGGCCAGAATCTGTTGCAACTGCTTGAAGCTCGCCTTGACAACGTCGTTCGCAGGTCAGGCTTTGCACGAACTATCTGGTCGGCTCGGCAGGTTGTGTCACATGGCCATGTGCTTGTCAATGGCCGTAAAGTTGATCGACCCGGTTTTCATCTCCGGCCTGGGGATGTAGTCACCGTCAAGGAGAGTTCCGGCAAGATGATTCGAGAGAACATGGAATCGCTGGCTGGCCACATCGTGCCAGATTGGTTGGCGGTCAATCCGAAAGAGCTTTCGACAACCGTGCAGTCTCCTCCAATCGCCGATCAACTTCCGTTTGATTTGAATACCAACCTGATCGTTGAATTCTATCGGTAAACAGGCGGTTCCACGGCTCATCACCTTGCATGCTCCAACGGCGGATCCACGTGGGGGCCGACTGCGCCAATTCCGACCACGGCTGGCGAGCCTGATGTGGCGCTGCCATGGTCTTCAGATCGCCAGGCTATGTTGGCCAGCTCAGATCAATACAATCCTTGAATGAGAGCCCTGAAAGCGGTTTCCTGACTATGAAAGCGCGGTACCATGCTCGGTCTCGAAACAGGCCGCACAAGAAGGCCGACTTGTTCGTAGAAAGAAAACTCGACCGATCCTTCAATCACCCCAGCTGACTTGATTGGCAGCTACTTTTAGACGACCAAAATTATGTTCAAACTGCTTCGCAAATACGACAAATGGATTCTTGCTATTGGCGGCACGCTACTGGTTATCGTTTTCCTGATGCCGCAGGCCATTCAAGGCCTGTCACAATGGGCCGGTTCAAGAACAGGCAACCTCGCGGTCGTCGGACCTAATGAAGACGCCGTCAGTCAACTTGAGTTTGAGTCAGTACGCCGTCAACTTGAATGGCTCCAGGCTTCGGGTAGAGCGGCAAGAATCGGATTGCCAATACAAACTCCCGAACATTGGTACCTCTTGGTCCGTGAAGCCAGTCAAGCAGGCTTGGTTGGAGATTTGCCATCGGTCCAATTGACACCAACAGATATTGCAGAGCAAAAGCGGCTGGGCCTTTCACAACGAGACCTCTACTCTGCTCTCGCAAATCTCGCAGGTGTCGCGCGCGTCATGGATCTTTATGCTTCCGGAAAGGCACTCTCGAGCAACCGCCTGAAAGACCGCGGCCGAGAACTTTTCACCACCGTGGACGCAGACATTGCTGTGATTGAGGCTGATCCGGATTCGTCAATTCTGATGCCAACTGAAGAAGAACTGCAAGCCCAACTCAATGATCATGCGACTGATGTACCTGGCAAAGGCGACCGCGGCTTCGGTTACAAGCTTCCCAATCGTGTGAAACTTGAATGGATTGTGATTCCTCAACAAGACATTCGGGATCGACTTGCGGCATCGCCTGATGTCAATGAAGTCGCGCTGTATAAACACTGGGGCCGCAATAGTGACAATCCCTCATTTGGACCCGTCGACCCAGATATTGAGATTCCTGATGTGGTCCGCAATGACTTGCTGGATTCCCTGACGAAAAAACAGATGGAAGCCATTGCTCGCTATTCCAACGCGCAACTTTCAGCACCAGTACGCCGGGTACGCCGAAAGGGTGATTTCTTCGAGCTTCCAGATGATTGGGCACAGCAGCGTTTGAGCCTGCCGACCCTGGCCGAGTCAATTCAAAATCAGTTCGACATCACCCTACCCATCTATCAAGCCGAGGGAAACCAATGGACTGATGTTGCCGAAGCCGACCAGATGAAGGGAATCGGCCAGACCTCGAGTGATGATTTTGGGCAGGATAAGACCAAAATCAAACGGCTTCTCAGGGAGACAAAAGAATTCAATGGCTCGGGCAAATACCCTGTTCAAACCGGCCTCTTTGGCCCTCCGATGCGCAGCGACAACGGCGACCTCTACTTATTCCGAATCACTGATTCAGATCCATCAAGAGCACCGATTTCCATCGACGAAGTTCGTGATGATTTACTCAACGACATTAAACGCATCGATAGCTACCAACAATTGAATGACAGAACCGATGAGTTAGCTGCGTTAGCAGTTAACCAGGGAATCATCGATTTCACGGTGTCAGAAAATGCAGATGTAGTACCCAAAAAGATGGTCACGCTTTATGACCCAATAAGGCTCAACTTCCAACTTCAGCTCGGCCAACCCCTTCAACCGGAGGCGAGTAAGCTACCGAAGATTGGCGATCATCCCGATTCGGTCTATAAGATTGTGAATCGAGCTCTTGAACTTAGCGACTTGGGACCACTTGCAGACCAACCTTTAGAGGACCGGACATTCGTTCTGCCAGTGGATGA
>CALCOW010000217.1 GCA_937899935.1 uncultured Phycisphaerae bacterium | reverse complement strand
ACGATCTGACCAAGATGTGGTGGTGGACTGCTCAGGTACCCCCGAGGGATTTGCCTTGAGTATGGCACTGCTGCGTCCTCGAGGGCAATTTGTGCTCAAAGCTCAGGTTGCTGGGACGCGTGGTATTGATCTTGGGGTGTTGGTTCGAAAAGAGATTCATGCCGTTGGATCTGATCAAGGTCCAATCGATGAGGCCCTGAGATGTCTACTCGAAGAGCGGGTCGACGTGGTGAGCCTCATTGGCCGACGAATGAAATTATCAGATGGTGAAAAGGTACTTCAGATGGCAGCCGCCAGCGAATCGGGAAAGGTTCTGGTGACGCCGTGAAGAACGAGTCTGAGTCTCTACAATTGTCAGTGTGACAAACACCCCCTCTGAGTTTGACGAAGATCCGAATAGCCAACAGTGGCCAGCGCCACTGGTTGATTGTGATGATTTGCCCGCCAGCGATGTGCCAGTGGCTGAAGCAGAGGCGGTTCGTGACGCGGTGGGTCGAATCGCTTCTGGTCGGCTAGCAGGCAAGAGCCTCAGTCGAGCGATTTGGATTTTGGCCACACCGGTCCTTTTGCAGAACTTGATGGCAGCGGTGGTGGGGCTCGTGGACAAACTTTTGGCGGGCCGACTATCACCAGAAACCGTGGTGGAGTCAATGGATGGACTCGGGGTCGCCTCTTACATCGGTTGGTTCATTGGCATTGCCATGGGTGGACTGGGAATTGGGGGGCAAGCCTTGATTGCTCGGGCCATTGGCGGTGGTGATGGGCCAATGGCTCATCGAGCCTTAGGCCAGGCGATGTTACTCAGCATTCTGTGGGGCCTGGTTGTCGCGGTCGGGATGTGGCTCGGGGCGCCCATGATGGCGATGGCGTCTGGATTGGAAGGTCCAGCGGCAGAAGCATGCATCGAGTACATCCGAATTTTGGCCTATGCGATGCCCCTGACGGGCATTCTTATGGTTGGTGGTATGTGCATGCATGGTGCCGGTGATGCGGTTTGGCCACTGCTGATCATGGTGCTGGTCAACATTGTCAATGTGGTGTCTTCTTGGTTGTTCTCAGGGGCCACATTTGGGGAAGGCTTTGTCAGCCCATTGGGATGGAATCTTGGTGTTCCGGGCATTGCACTTGGAACAGCCGTTGCTTACTTGGTAGGTGGTTTGGTCACGCTTTGGGTGCTGAAAAAAGGTATCCGCGACCTGCGTCTGACTTCAGCTGACATGGCATTGGACACGTCGATGTTGGGCAGAGTGATCCGTGTTGGCATTCCGATGTTCTTTGAAGGGCTGGCGATGTGGACCGCCAATCTGTTCATACTCGGCTTTCTTGGTGAGATTGCCATTAAACAAGGTGAAGACGGAAAGCCACTTGAGGGTTTGCAAGGCGCGCACATTATTGCAGTGCAGTGGGAGTCCTTTAGCTTTCTTCCAGGCTTTGCGCTGGGGGTCGCAGCGGGTGCCCTAGCTGGCCAATATCTTGGGGCTCAGAATGCCGCCATGGCGAAGAAAGCCACTTTAGCTTGTGTGGCAATTGGTTCGTTCATCATGACTGCCTTAGGGGTGGTGTTTTGGTTTTATGGTGTCGAATTGACGCGCTTGGTATCAAATGAACCCGTGTTTCTCGACTACACACCGACACTGCTCAAGATAGCCGGCGCCACCCAAATCTTCTTTGCTCTATCGATGGTCATTCGGCAAGCGCTACGTGGTTGCGGCGACACCCTCTGGACGTTCATGATCACGACCTTTTCAAGCTACCTCATTCGTCTTCCCGCCGCCTGGATTCTTGGTGTGGCACTTGACCTTGGACTTGTTGGCGTGTGGTATGCACTGTGCGGTGAGATGGCGGTGCGAGCCGTACTCTTCGCCTGGCGCTTCTTCAATGGCGGCTGGGCACATCGGAAAATTTAGGCGCCGACGGCCAAGCGATCGGCCAAAATGCCAGGAAGACCCACGTTATGGAAAATACGCTGCGCGGCTGCGATGTCATACTCTTCTCGGTGCACGGTAAAGGTGCGTTGTGCTGTATCAAGTACGGCAAAGGAGGCTCTTGGATCACAATCTCGCGGCTGTCCCACTGATCCTGGATTGGCAATGTAACGTTGGTCAGGATTGAGCTCTAAAGGCGTATTGTGACGTGGTAGATGCGCCACAATGTCACCTGGAGAAATAGCCGATCCATGGTCGGCTTGTTGGTCATAAGCAAAGAGCATCGGAATGTGGGTGTGACCGACCAAAGCAATTTGATATTCAGACCTTTCAAACGCGATCGCGGCGCTCTTTGCATCTTGGATGTAGCTGTAGTCGCCTGCCGCCGGTGTTTCATGACTACAGCAAATGCCTGGTTCGAGTTCAATTGACTCAGGCATGTCGATAATGGCTTGAATATGAAGTGAGCTCAGGCAATCTCGGGACATATCTAAGGCGTACTGTGCAACTTCATTGAACGCTATAGATGTTTCAGGATCGATGATGCCGCGATCGTGGTTTCCTCTGACGCAGAGGTCGCACGTGGTGGTGACCAGATCCATGCAACGCTCAGGTTCGGGTCCATAGCCAACCACATCGCCAAGGCAGATGATGTGGTCAACCTCAAGTGCGGCGATTCGATTGAGCACCGCAATGAGCGCGCTGCAATTGCCATGAATATCTGAGATGATTGCGTATCTGGTCATGCCAAGTCGTATGCAGCAAGTTGGTCAAAGGTTCGGTCGAAACGCAGCACAAATGGACCCGCCCTAATCATTTATCGGAAAAGTCGGTTTCTCTTTCGCAATTCTAGGTCGCTGCGATCGTCGGGCCTAGTTTTCAGCTGGGGCAGCCACGGTATCACCATCCTGCTGCACTTCTGCGGCGGGAGCAGGTGGGGGGGTGGCCTT
>CALCOW010000216.1 GCA_937899935.1 uncultured Phycisphaerae bacterium | reverse complement strand
GGGGCCATTCTTGCAATTACCAACATGCCCGAAGACTCCTTATTAATACCTTATTTTGAATCCCGACAAATCGCCGACCCACATGCCAGTATTCACCCGAACATCATGCACATGACGAGATCTTGCTTCCCGTATAGCTTCATCAAAAGCCTGAATCTCTTCTCGTTGCCCCTCAACAACGCACTCGACACTTCCATCCTCACAATTCTTAACCCAACCATGAACAGCAAATCGCTGGGCGATTTCATGCACTGTAGCGCGAAAACCAACTCCCTGCACGCGGCCTAGGTAGTGGTACGTAAGACGAGCTTGTTGTTGTGCCTTTGATGAGTCAGCTGACAAATCAGATTCCTGAGATTGAGCGGTCATTAAATGGGAAATCTCCAGTTTATTAATCAGCCTCTGTCAGCATATCGTCAGGAAATTCAGCATTGGAATAGACCTTCTGTACATCATCGTGATCTTCAAGCGCATCTACTAATCGAAGAACACGTTCGGCTGCAGACTGGTCACAGTTAACGGTTGTAGCAGGAATCATTGTCACAGCAGCAGATTCAAAAACCAAGCCATGAGAATCAAGTGCTTCCTTGAGATTAAGAAACTGAGATGGCTCACAGGTTACTTCCCATATACCGTCATTCATTTCCACATCATCAGCACCAGCTTCAAGTGCCAACTCCATGAGCACATCTTCTTCTGTCTTGGAGGCATCAATGAGCAACTGACCCTTTGCTTCAAAACCAAATGCAACTGCTCCAGGCTTAGCCAGGTTGCCACCATTACGCTCAAAGATCTTTCGCAATTCTGGTGCCGTGCGGTTTACGTTATCAGTCAGACAGTCAACAATGATGGCGACCCCTGATGCACCATATCCCTCATAACGAACTTCCTCATAAGACTCACCCTCACCAGCAATGCCCGCACCTTTTTTGATTGCTTTTTCAATGGTGTCCTTGGGCATATTGACCGATTTGGCTTCATCAACCGCATAACGAAGTGTGAGATTCATTGATAAGTCAGGGCCACCTGCCTTCGCAGCCACAATGATCGCTCTCGCGCATTTTGACCAGGCTTTGCCACGAACGGCATCTTGCCGTGCTTTACGGTGCTTGATGTTTGCCCATTTACTGTGGCCAGCCATCTTGGATTCTCCGTATGGAGCGATTCTGACAGACTACATCAGCTCTTCTATTAATGAGCTGCCTTACGGCCCGTTGTTTTTTTACGGCTACGTGTCGTAGTTGAGGCCTTCTTGGTTGTCGTCTTTTTACTCGCCGTCTTTTTTGTCGTACGAACAGGCTTCTTTCGACTGACGCGCCGAGCCGCGTTGCGCCGCTGTTTCTGAATCTCCTGATCACTCCATGCCTGCAGCTTGCCAGCGACTTCCAACTCTTCTCCACTCTTCAGTTGGCGACCAATCCAATTCGTTATCTCAGTAACGCTGGCAGATTGATCGACCGCGCCTTCATCAATGAGTAAACCACGTAATTGTTCATCAACGGGAACCAACTTCCCTTCGTAGTGCAGTAATTGCAGTCGTGAGGAAACGAATGGCACCATACCCTCCAAGGATTCGAGGTAAACCTTGGTATCTCGCTTCCCAAGCTCATCGACATCGCTCAGCGATACTTCATGGGCACGGACGTAGATATCCCGCAGAATGGCGCGTAAACGTCTTGAACGCTCATCTGCATGGGGATATTCCTCACCCATGATCTCAATCATATCGTGCGGTAGTAATACTCTGAGTTCATTGAAATCAACTACACCTTTGATGATGCTTTGGAAAGCTGCATCAGCATCAGTGACTGTTGCCTCCCAAAGAAGGCACGAGTAAATCAATGTCGAAACAGGATCGCCTTTGCCTGCTGGCACCGGCTCAGGGCCTGCCTCAAGTTTCTTTAATAGTGACCGGAACTTTTTTGCGCACGCTGCCGTGTTCTTCACGGTTTTAACTCCTCAGACTGCTCCGTAACCTCACCACCAGGACGATTTGTCTCATCGTTCGCTTTGGCAATGGCGGAAAGAACCGCTGACTGTTTCTTTAGAGAATTGTCAATTTTGAAATGTAACTTCGGAATGCGGCGCATTCGAACAAGATTTCCGACTTCACTGCGAATATGTTGACTTGCATGCTGAATACCATGTATTGCCAACTCCATATGCTCCTCCGGAAGCACTGAAACGAACACTGTTGCATTGGATCCATCGGGCGCGATATCAACGCGCGTTACCGATAGTATTCCACGGATCCTCGGATCATTGAGCCCACGGCTGAAAATGCCCTGGATTGCTCTACGAATCTCTGCAGCAGCTTTATCCTTGTGCAAACTCATCCCGGAACACTCACAGTGTCTGTCTGACCTCTTGAGTACGGTAACACTCAAGAATATCACCAACCTTTATGTCATCGTATCCATCAATCAGCATGCCACATTCTTGGCCCGATCGAACCTCTTTGGCATCGTCCTTAAATCTCTTTAGCTGCTCAAGTCGGCGATCTTTTTCAACCACAATATCATCGCGGGTCACACGGATCTGAGCGTTTCTCTCAATAACACCATCGGTGACATAACAGCCCGCCACCATTCCCACTTTGGAAATTCGGAATACCTCTCTGACCTCCGCATGACCCAGAACTTCCAACTTGAGGGCTGGATCTAAGAGGCCTTCCGCAGCCCGAGTCACATCATCGGTAATATCGTAGATCACATCGTAAAACCGAATATCGACACCACGCTCTTCAGCTTGACGCCGGACTTTGCTCGGAGCCGTTACGTTGAATCCAATAATGATGGCCTGAGCGGCTTCTGCAAGGGCAATGTCTGATTCGTTTACACCACCAACACCTGCATGCTTGACCGACACACCAACCTTTTCACCTGAAATCTTTCCTAGCGTGGCCTTCAAGGTCTCAACTGAGCCCTGAACATCTGCTTTGACGATCAAGGGCAGTTCTTTCTGATCGGCAACCGCTAGCTTCTCGAAAATATTATCAAGTGTGACACGCTCTTTAACCAAAGAGGCCTCTCGCTCGTCATGAACACGTTCAGACGCCGCTGCTTCTGCTTCCTTAAGAGTGCCGACAACATAGAACTTGTCCCCTGCATCCGGTACTTCATTAATGCCTGAGAAAGCGACCGGTGTTGACGGACCCGCGTCAGCATTCTGTTTGCCACGATCATCAACAATGTCGCGCACACGCCCATAAGCGCGGCCAACGACGATGAAGTCGCCCTTTTTGAGCAGGCCCTGCTGGACCAACACTCGAGCTACGGCACCACGTCCATCAATGACCTGTGACTCAATCACTGAACCTTCTGCTGGACCTGCGAAGTCTGCTTTGAGTTCTAGTAACTGTGCCTGGTAATCGAGGGTCTCCAGTAGTTCTGTAATGCCCTCTCCAGTTGTTGCCGTGGTACGTACAACTTCAGTATCACCACCCCATTCAACTGGATTCAGTTGATGCTCTGCCAGTTGGCCAAGGATGCGCTGAATGTTGTTGTCTGTTGCCTCTGGCTTGTCCATTTTATTGAGTGCCACAACGATTGGCACGCCTGCTGCTTGCGCATGGTTTATAGACTCAATGGTCTGCGGCATGACACCGTCATCTGCTGCTACCACTAAGACCACCATATCGGTGACCTTGGCACCACGTGCACGCATCTCTGTAAAAGCTTCGTGACCAGGCGTATCAATAAAAGTGATCAAGTGCTCTTCTTCGCCAACTTGAACGGGCACTCTAAAAGCACTTGTTGCTTGTGTAATGCCGCCAGCCTCACCATCAGCAACTTTCGCATTTCGAATGTTATCGAGCAACGAAGTCTTGCCATGATCAACGTGTCCGAGGATCGTCACAACAGGAGAGCGCGATTGCTCATCATGCATATTGCGATCAAGGAACTTCTCCTCAATCTGGGCTTCAGCTGTTTTTTGTTCAACAACTTCAAGTTCGACGTCAAAGTGAAGCATAACCTCGACAGCAGTAGCGGCATCAATCACATCGTTGATAGTGGTTGGATTGCCTTCGATAAACAGTTGCTTCAGAATCATGGATGCTTTGATGCCTGTGACAAAAGAGAGATCCTTGACCGTCACTGGCTCATTGACTTTGACGGGTCCGTCGGCATCACTGGCCGTTTGTGCACGCTGCC
This sequence comes from uncultured Phycisphaerae bacterium, assembly GCA_937899935.1. Taxonomy (GTDB): domain Bacteria; phylum Planctomycetota; class Phycisphaerae; order Phycisphaerales; family SM1A02; genus JAQWNP01. Next base: position 6,445 of record CALCOW010000216.1, on the reverse strand, counting down.
CACCACCGGCGCTCCGTTTAAGATTGTCCCGGCGTGCGGCGCGGAAATATCCTCCAGCGCGATTGAGGCGACGTTCACGTTCAAGAAGATCTTGTTCACGCCAATTAAAACTTCGTGTATCCGAAGCGGCACCAAACCGACCTGACCGCCCCTCTCTATTGGTTGGGGTGGTCGTCCGACGCTTATTGCGCCGTGAGCTGCCAGACTGACCACCACGACCCACCATTGGTGGTTGATCTGGTGGCATCTCAGTTGGAGGACCTCCACGTTGCCCACCACGAGGGGCATCTCGACGTGGCGCGTCACCACCAGAGCGAGGCCTAGGTTGTGAGACCGGATCTGGTGTCTCGACCCGAATAACCTTTGGACCGGACAGCTTCATCTTGCTGGGACTCTGTAGCTTCCGTCCAACAGGCGCGATGACGTCCGGGCGATTCGGCACATTCATAACTGCCTTAGGTGCGTCACCATCTGCGTCATCTACTGAATCGGTCGATGCTGCGATTGCTGGTTCTTCTGGGCTGACTTCGGGCGGTTTCGCTGGCGGCTCAACCTCGGGCGCAGGCGGCGCCACAGGTGGTGCGACTTTCACCTCTGGCGCCGCAGGCGCAGGCTCTTGGGTCGCACTCGGGACAGGCGCCATGGGCGTGCTCGCTTGAACTGGCGCCGCTGGGCTATCTGACATTTTCGTTGGTGTCTCTTGGGCCTTTGCTTTCTCAGGTTCGACTGGCTTCTTTCTGGTTTTCCTCTTAGCCCGTGCTCTCACCTTATCGATATCGACTGGCGCAGCAGTCTCGGTCGCGGTTGAGGCCTCCTCGCCACCACTGGTACTAAACCACTCTTTAATCGTCGCCGCTAAACCAGCAGAGACCGTAGACATGTGATTGCTGATTCCGGGTATGCCCTCAGCCTCACACTTGCCAATAATGTCCTTTGACGTCACGTCTAAGGACTTGGCTAGTTGATGAACCCGCATTGTCGCTGCTCTTTTTGCCAAACTCGGCTCCAATTTACCTAACGATTAAGCTGTCGCCTCTGAAGACTCATCAATGTCTTCTTTATGATCATCTGCTGAATCTGTTGAATCTGTTGAGTCACTTGTTTCGATAGCGGCGCCATCGCCAAGAATGGACGCTGCCACTTGATCACTCGCTGCATCGCCTCCATCACCAAGAATAGACGCCGCAGCAGCCTCAGCATCCATTGATGCTGCATCCCCTTCACCGCCTTCGAGCACTGTTCCGGCCATAGCGAGTTCGTCTTGGGCACGCTGTTTCGCTTCTTCTTGCTCACGTGCCTGCTGTTCGGCGACCTCTTTCGATCGCTCGGCACAGACTTGAATAACGCGCCCGGCAAGCTCGTTATCCATTTCTAGTTCGCCTGTCAGAACACCTGCACCAACCTCTTCAATATCAAAGACGCTGATCATGCCGAGTGCACCCATGCGATCCAGGTTGGTATCCGTAATGCCTTCGATTGGCCGTAGTGTTTCTTCCAGAATCTCTAGGCTCTTCGCAAATTCAGCTGGCGTCAGAATGTCAATGTCCCAACCCGTTAAGCGTGCTGCCAGACGAACGTTTTGTCCACGACGCCCAATGGCCAGAGACAACTGATCTTCTCTCACAATGATGGTGGCCCGGCCTAGCTCGAAGCACAGGCTCACTTCTTCAACTTCGGCTGGCTTAAGTGCATTGGCAATCAGAATCTGACTCGATTCATTCCATCGCACAATGTCAATCTTCTCGCCTCCGAGTTCATCAACAATGTTTCTAATACGGCTGCCACGCACACCCACGCAAGCACCAACCGCATCGACTTTTGAATCAATTGATGAGACTGCGATCTTTGTTCGGAATCCAGCCTCTCGAGCCATCGCCTTAATTTCAATGACATGCTCGGAGACCTCAGGGACCTCTGCTTCAAACAGTCGACGAATAAAATCAGGATGACTACGAGACAACACAATCTTGACTTGATTGCCCTGTTCACGAACATCAAGAATTAAACAACGAACGCGATCTCCAGGATGAAATTGCTCTCCTGGGATCTGCTCTGAACGCGGCATAAAGCCTTCCGCACGATCCACCTGTACGACCAGAGCGCCACCCTCATATCGATGCGCAGTACCGGTACTAATCTCACCTTGACGTTTCGAAAATTCATCAAGCAGACTATTGCGTTCGTCTTCTCGGAATTTCTGAATCATCACCTGTTTGGCAGTTTGAGCCGGAATCCGACCGAGTTCTGCCAAGGGTATATATTCACGCTCCTCACCTTCGTGATTGCGCCACAATCTCATTTCGCCTGAGATTGCGTCAATCTCACATCCAAATTCCTCTGCATCAAGGCTATTGAAATGCTTACGCGCAGCGCTGATCATCGCTTGCTCAAGATCACGTATAAGAAGATCACGCTCGATATTTCGATCGCGAGCAATAGCGTCAATAATGCGAAGTGTCTCTGCTGGGTTCATAACTTTTACTTAACCGTCCTATGAAGCTCTTCCGTGATCTACGACCATGGTTTCGCAATGTTTTGCACCGATTCGCATCACAAGATCCAAACCGGCAGTTTTTTATCATCCTTGCTGTGTGAAACTCTCATCGCGTTTCGAGAGTATCGTTACCAGCCGCCTATCCTCGCGGCCAAAAAAGAAAACGGCTCCGAGCACCTCAAAGGGGCCCCGCAGCCTGCGAGAGATGTCCGAGCCAAAGGCTCGAACCGCGACGATGACCGAAGTTCAGTCAGGTCACGGCAAGCTCCTTCCGCTCAATGGATCCACCTGAAACGCACCCAAAATTGGCGCGATCCCATTGGAACCAAATTGGCTGACCAACATGGCGCTCGCAGCTCACCACATCGAGTCGACCTTCATCTTGACCACACTTAGTGATCATGATGGAAGGGTAATTCTTTTTCTGCGTGGCTCATGTCCATTAGCCCACGAATATCCAACAACCTAAAAAAACACCCAGCCCGGACCCTCCAAAAGGACCCTCCAGACCAGATCAAGTTACGTAAGTTATCTCTGGGCAGGGGGAAATGTCAAAACACGATCGCCCGAGATCAACGCCGATCCCAGGATGATAGCGATTAGAGGGTACTCACGCCGAATCAGGGACTTTCAATATTGTTCTCGGCTTTGGACTCTGAAGAGAAGCCTCGCAAGATCTTCAAAGCGCGGCGGCCATTATGCTCACCGACCTGGGTGGCAAACTTGGCTCGATCCTCAACCCAAAGCGTCGCCGGGGAGGTCACTGGCGTACGTGTCGTGAGGACATCGCCGACCTCAAGCGTGGCAAGCTCTGAGAGCGTCAGCGTCGTTGACGCTAACACACCGATAAGTTCGACTTCAGCTTGAGCGAGTGCTGACCCAATCGCACCGTCTTGCGTGGACTCCATAGGTTGTCTGCATTCCCAGCGTTTCATGCTGAGCGTTTCAATCAATGGCTCAATCACAATGAAAGGCAGCCCAAGATACATTCGACCCTTTTGTCCAAAGAGCGAAAGATCAAATGAAATAGAGACCACTACCTCGTTCGGTGGCACGAGTTGTGCCATCTCAGGATTAGATTCAATACTGTCGAGTTGGAAATCAAGTGGAGCGACAACATGCCATGCTTGACTGAGGCTTGTCAGCATGCGCTTACAAACCACGGCCATCAGTCTTGATTCGATTTCAGTCATAGGACGATTGTGCACGGTGGATGCAGTCGCTGAGCCACCGAGGAGTCGCTCAAGAATTGGAAATGCCGAATCACTCGTCAAGGCGATGCAGATCTGCCCCTCCAGCCCGCGAGGCTGAACCACCATCGTGCATGTGGGATTTTCAAGAGTTCTTATAAAGGAAGCATAGGTTGTCTGCGAGACCCCCTGAACAGACACCTGAACACCCGCCCGCAACAGACCTGACAGACCTGCTCCCAAAGCACGAGCGAAGGTCTCGTGGAGCTGTGTGAGTGCCCGAATCTGCTCGGGCCCCACCCGCTCTGGGCGGGTGAAGTCATATGGTGTGATCATGAGCTGCTGGCTGCCATGACGCATGCGTGTGAATATCTGCGGCCCAGAGGCCGAGGTCTCTACCTCACCAGCGGCAACCGCATCAATCAGCGCATCAACATCAGCATTGTTAAGGCCATCAGCCATTCGAGTGGGTCCTACTCCTGTTGTAGATGTGGTATCGGACGTTTCCCGGTAAAACCGCCAGTCAGGGCCCCACTTCTGACCTACCATATGCCAGCAAGAGGAAGCCCGCGGCGCCTCAAGTAGAGTCTTGCCCGTCAGCAGAGCCATCCAGTGATGCGTCGCTCAAAAAAGATGTCATGAAACGATCTAGGCAGTCATTCCGAATTCAGCAGATGGCGCGAGCCAGTGCACTCGCTCTCTTATCCATTCTTACGCTGCTCAGTGGCCCTCTGAGTCATGTCGCTGCCCAGACAGCGCCTGGCTGGCCATCAACAGATAACCCTTGGAACCGAAGGAGCTCAAGTCAGGCAGTTCCGGAAGTTCAAGTGACCGCCACCGCCGATCGGCAGCTCGTGCCGCCTGGTGGAGACCTCGTCATTGCCGTTGAATTTAAAATGGCTGATGGCTGGCATATCTGGCCAAACAAGCCAGAGGTTCCTGAAGAGCTCGGTATGTCCGAGCCAGACACCTTTGCCACCAAGATCAAAGTTGCTCAACAAGACAACGAAGCGGTCACCGCACATCTTGGTTATATCCAGTGGCCTGAGATGCATGCAGTGCAAGTTGATTTTGGGACTGGACCGGTCTCACTAAACGTCTATGAAGGCAATGCGATCGCCTATCTGCCAATCACCATTGCTGAGAACGCCACGCAAGGTCCAACGGAAGTTTCGCTCTTGGTGACCTACCAAGCGTGTGACGATCGCAAGTGCCTCCAGTTGGAAACAGATGTTCCACTGCCAAGCGTTGAATTCCAAATTGGATTACCACAATCGAGATCAAGTTCTGCCAGCCCACCAAAAGATCTATTTAGTCAATTCGACCCATCCGTATGGACGCCCATTCATGCAGGCGTTGCAGCACCGGAAGCTGTTTCGTTTACGTTCTTTGGCTTGAACTTTGATATTGCTGCTGGCGGTGCCGGTGGCCTGGCCATACTGCTTTTGCTGGCACTGATCGGCGGATTTTTGTTGAACTTTACGCCATGTGTGCTTCCGGTCATACCGATCAAGATCATGTCGCTCAGCCAAACCAGCAAGACGCGTTTGCGCACGCTGCAACTGGGTATTTTTATGTGCCTGGGTGTCTTTGCCTTCTGGCTGGCCATGGGGATCGCTATTGCTTCGGTCGCCAGTTTTGATGCCATCGGCCAGTTGTTTACCTATCCCATTTTTACCATTGTTGTTGGCGCCTTCATCGTGCTGATGGCGTTTGGTATGTGTGGTTTGTTCTCCGTACGTTTGCCGAACTTCATCTATAGCGTCAACCCCAAACTCGATGGTGGGCTTGGTTCTTTTTTATTCGGTGTGATGACTGCTGTTCTTGCCACACCTTGTACAGCGCCTTTTATGGGTGCTGCCGCAGCTTGGGCGGTGAAGCAAACTGCACTGACGACGTTAACAACCTTCTCTGCGATCGGGATTGGTATGTCGATCCCCTACCTCTTCTTGTCTGCCTTCCCACAGCTGGTTGAGCGCATGCCAAAGACTGGACCAGCCAGTGAACTGATTAAGCAGATTATGGGTCTGCTCTTACTGGCAGCGGCGAGTTATTTCATCGGCGCCGGTATTAGTGATCTTGCAGAAAACTCTGGCGACCCACCAATGATTTGGTATTGGTGGTTGATTGCCGGCTTTGGTATTGCCGCAAGCGTGTGGCTGATATGGCGAACCATTCAGATCACCAAGTCACCCGTACGCATTGGATCTTTTGTACTCATTGGCCTTGCCGGCATTGGCATATTCGTACTTTTAGGAATTACCGAAACACGGAAGGGACCGATCAACTGGGTGTACTACACACATGCCCGCTACGAGGCTGTGCGGGCTGAGAACAAAGTGGTGCTATTGGATTTCACCGCCGACACCTGCATTAACTGCAAAGTACTTGAACGGACTGTTCTAGAACAAGAGAGTGTTGTTGACCTCTTGAATCAGTCAGACATTGTGCCCATCAAAGTAGACACCGCTCAAGATGAAGGTGGTGAGTTGCTCAGCAAAATCGGTGGCGTCTCTATTCCGCTACTGGTCATTCTTAACGGCGATGGCGATGTCGTCTTCCGCAGCGATTTCTACCTGGTCGACGAAGTTGTAGATGCACTGAACCAAGCTCAAAGCGAAACACTCCAGGAGTCGAATGCGGCCGTCATTCCAAGCCGTCAATTACAAGAGCTCACATCTCCTTCCTAAGATTGGTCCCTCTCAAATGCACGCAATTACGGTTTACTGCAGTTCTTCTCCCCAACTGGATCCAGTCTTTC
>CALCOW010000215.1 GCA_937899935.1 uncultured Phycisphaerae bacterium | reverse complement strand
TCACGACCATGCCGATGAGCACGGTCACGACCATGCCGATGATCACAGCCACGACCATGCCGATGATCACGGCCACGACCACGCCAATGCCATTTCAAAGACCATTGATATCGCCGGCAATCAAATCGTCGTTGCGATAGACGGCGATGCCACTCCTAATGCAGAGCTTCATATTGAAATTACTGCAGCGAACGCCAACGAGATCAGTGATCTTAGGCTCTGGTTTGGCACCAAATCTGGCGAGGGTTCACTGAAGACAAAGGCAGATGATGAAGGTGATCACTGGCATGCACATGTGGAGTGTCCCAGCACTATTGCCGACGGCAGTTCATTGTGGATTGAAGTCGAAGATATGGATGGCAAGAAGCTAACGAAAGCTATTCCACTTTCCTAAGAGCTTCACAACTTAAAACTAATAACAATCAAAGTGACCGAACACGAGTGTTCGTAGCTGATCTATTGTTTATACTTTGAGTTATGGATGCCAAAAATTTAGTCACTATCGGCAAAGATTCTGGTTCTGCTTTTTGGAAGACTTTTGCTGACTATTCAGCGGCATTCAGCCAAAGAAATCACACTGCGCTCCGCGCTGCTTTTGCCTCGAACGCTAAAGTCACTGTTCGAGATAGACGCATAGGTCAGACTCTTGAGCTCACGCCAGCCGCATTCTTTGAGCAACTTTAAAAAGAAATTGGAGCGGCATCTTTCAAAATTGATAATGCCACGGCCCAGTTTAATGATGCTTACCTCTTTGTGGACGGCATATGGATTGACCACCAAGGCTCTCCGGTGCTTCGTGCGGCAGATCTGTTCACAGCCTTCTCTGACGGTCGCATTGCTGCACTTGACGTTGTGTGGACAAATGACAAATAATTTCCAAGTAGTATCATGATGACCTCTCAGTCATTAGCTACCACACTTGCGATGGTCTAATCACTTGTCAACTGATGCTGTGGAGTCTTATCTCAATGACAAACCATGACTACTCACGGCGGCGTTTTATCAATTCACTTATTGTGATTGGCGGCGGACTACTTGCCGTACCGAAATCCTTTGCCTGGACCATCCGCAAATCTTTTGCGAAATCCCAATGGCCATCCAAACCAGACTGGGAGGCACTGAATAAACGGGTAGAGAACCGACTGATTAGAACGCAACTGCCTTGGATCAACGCAAACAAAAAGATTTTTCAACTCCTGAAGAACCCATTTTGGAATGAGGAGCAACCTGGTGCGCTCCAGTCGACCGGCTGGTTCAACGCTTGGACAGCTGTTGCGAGCCCCTATGCAGTGAAAGCAGCGAATACCAAAGATATTGTAGAAGCTGTTAATTTCGCGCGTGAACACAAGATCAAACTTGTCATTAAAGGTACAGGACATGACTACCTCGGCCGTAGCTGTGCACCAGATTCACTGCTTGTGTGGACGCATGAGATGCGCGACATCACAATTCACGAAGCGTTCGTTCCAACTGGAGCGCCTCCGGGCACTGCTCCCGTCCATGCAATGACCGTCGAAGCTGGTACTCGGTGGCTCGAAGCCTACCAAGCTGCTACCAAAGCAGGTCGATATGTTCAGGGTGGTGGATGCACGAGCGTCGGCGCATGTGGCGGATTCACTTTCGGAAGCGGATTCGGCTCGTTCTCAAAAATGTTCGGCACCGGCTCTGGTTCCATCTTAGAGGCCGAAGTGGTAACAGCTGATGGCCAAGTGCGCGTGGTCAACGAGTACCAGGAGCCAGACTTGTACTTTGCAATTCGTGGTGGAGGTGGAGGCACCTTCGGGATCATTTCCCGCGTGACACTCTTGTCTCATTCCATTCCAAAGTCAGTTGGCTTGATCACAGGTGAGATAAAAGCGTCCTCGGATCCCGCTTATCGAGAACTGATTGATGACTTCGTCGCATTTTATCTCAAAACACTCGACAACCCACACTGGGGCGAATCTGTTCACTTTGATTCAAGCAATGTAATGAGCTTCAATCTTGTGTCCCTGAATAAGACTGAGCAAGAGACGAAGGCAGCGATGGAGGTCTTCCTGAGCAAGTTGCGTCAAAGGCCGGAAGAGTTCACAATCGATCTTAAGTTTATGGAGACCGACTTTAGGAACATGTGGAATTATGAATATTGGGATAAAGCGCACCCCGACTTTATTACCCATGATCCACGTCCTGATGCACCAAAGGGTCAATTTTGGTGGCATGGAAACGGTGGCGAAGTTTCTACGTATTGGACCGCCTATCAGTCTTGGTGGATCCCAACCAAAACCCTGCGACACCAGCGAGAACAGATTGTCCAAGCATTTTTTGATGCCAGCCGTATCACAGGTTTCATCTTTCAGATCAACAAGGGGCTTTCAGGTGAGTCCGCCGAAGCACGAGCTCGAGACCAACAGACTGCATTACACCCCCACTGTTTTGATGCCGCTGCTCTTGTTTTATTAGGCAATCAGCAGCAGCAAAAATATGTTGGCGTCCCTGGCATGGAACCAGATGAGCAAGCAGCCGAAAAGCATAGCAAGGCTGTCACAAAGGCAATGTCACTGATCCGGGAAGTCACCCCGAATGCAGGTTCGTATGCCAACGAAGCCGACTTCTTTTTAGACAATTGGCAGGAGTTACTGTGGGGCACAAACTACCCTCGATTACTTGCTATCAAGCGAAAGTATGATCCCGACAACTTCTTTAAGGTCCACCACGGCATTGGAAGTGAGGAGCTGTAGTTTACTGAGCCCGCACTTTATGACTTGGACTCACGCAGCATTCGATACAGTGGAATATCGACAATAAATGGCAGAAATGGGATCACCGCGCCAGCCATCCCGAACCACATAAGGTTGGTTGGCAGCGGAACAATCGTACGGCCAAACCAAAACATAAGCACCAGAGCAATGAAGAGAATACCGTGAATCATACCGACCACTGACACGACCTCTGGCATTCCACCGTAGTACTTCATTGGCATTGCCACGAATAAAAGAATGAGTGTTGAACATCCTTCAATCAGCCCAGCTACAATCAGCCAACCAAGATATGTACGATTAATAGTATTCATCTGAGAACCATTGTAGGCCTTCAAAATCAATCGTAAACGACGGTCACCATGGCCTTAGAAGAGACCATATCTAAATGAAACGAGGACTTCGAGAACAGGTGTTTTTTGGTATCTCAGAACGAGCGAAAAACGCCGCTATCACCCGTCTTGATAAAGGCGGGATCTAAAGAGATGGTGCGTGTTCAGCAAAAATACTCGGCGGCAACAACCGGATAGACTACTATTTCTATCGATACATAGCTTAGATCGGAGTCCGACGCCATGATGGCTACGCCAATTCCAGCGGATGCAGATAACCAACTAAGAACGCTTATTCGAACTGGAGATCTTCCAAAAGCGCTTCAGATGGCGCAACAAGTTCTTCAGAGCGATCCGAACCATGCGCAAGCCTGCCTGACCTTTGCGCAGGTGCGACTTGCCCAGGGACTTTACCCGGTTGCTGAAAAAGCTGCTCAAAGAGCAATGACATCGCGCCCCGATAGTGAAGAAATTGAACTGGTGCTGGCAAAGATCTATAGCAGTCTTGGACAATCACAGAAGAGTATTGATTGGTGCAACCGTATTCTCGCAAAGAGCCCTGATTCAACTGCTGCGAAACAGATTAAAGCACATAGTCTTGAACGTATCGGAAACTCAAAAGACGCCTTGGATGTCTTGGGCACTATTGACAAAAACGTCCACAATCCAAACCTAAATTGGTTAACCGCACGATGCCTCTTGCAGAATGGTGATCGCCAGGCCGCGCTAAAGGCGATCGATGATGGTCTCGCTCTACCGAATATGGACAATCCCGGCAATGCACTAATACGATCTCGATTGCTCCTCCAGCGAGCCAAGATATTCGATGGGATGAGTCGATATGACGCTGCCTTCCGTGATGCTAAAGCTGCTAAATCGCTTGTAGATGTTGCTTTTGATCAAGAGCAATATGTAAGAGAGGTTGATCAGATCATTGAGACCTTCTCCGCTGAATGCCTACAAAGAGTCGAAGGCCATACAGGCAGCGAGTATTCCCATGTGTTTATTGCGGGTATGCCTCGATCAGGTACAACTCTTGTTGAGCAGATACTCGATGCACATCCTGATGCCACTGGCATCGGCGAAGCTAAAGACATTGACGTTTTTGCACGAGCCCTCCAGACTATTCTCGGTTCATGGTCCCCCTGGCCCAAGTGTGCCAGCGGTATAGGCGTTGATGATATTCAGAAGATGGTCACGAGCTACGAAGATTCCATTCGTGAGTACGGGTATCCAGTGCCGTCAACATTCGTCAACAAG
>CALCOW010000214.1 GCA_937899935.1 uncultured Phycisphaerae bacterium | reverse complement strand
CGCAACATGGCATCCAGTGGACTATCAATGCGCTCTTCACTCGAGAAACGATAAAACCGGTGAATCGCAATCAGCACCAAGGGTGCTTCGCACGGCCCAGAGGTCGCTCATGAAGCGTGCGTCAGACAGCGAGGAGGAGCAGCGTCATGTCTCGCGTACGAGCGACTTAAACGTATAGGCCGCCGCAATCGCACCAAGCAACTCCGCAACGAAGAAGATCCAGATGTTCTCCCAAGAACTGACCCCCATCGTTGTAATACCAATGGCCACTGCCGGGTTGAAGGCTCCGCCCGAGATATCTCCTACTGCATAGGCCCCACAGAGTATGGTGAAGCCGATCGCCAGACCATAGTACGAGTTCCCAGCGGTCGCCTTCGTGGTTGCCGTCTGCAGGACCACGTACACCAGCGCAAAGGTAAAGAGGAACTCTGCAACGAGTGCAGGACCGATCTTCGGAGTGATCGGCTGAACGTCCGGGAAGCCTTTGAGGTAGAGCGTCAGTCCCGCCGCCAAGAGGCCAGCGATGATCTGCGCAACGATGTATGGCACAACGTCCGACGTAAGACACTTGCCCCGAATCCAAGCGCCTATCGTGACCGCAGGGTTGTAGTACCCCCCGGAAATGTGCCCGCCAGCGTAGACCATGATCATCAGAGTCGAGCCGATGGCCACAGGCGCCAGGTCACTAAAGAGCGCATGTTCGAGATTGGCTAAGGGCGCGGCGCCTTCAGTGCTGGCCTTCACCACGCACATCCCGACGACTAAGACCAGAAAAAAAGTACCGATGAACTCGACGACGATCTTTCTCACAGCGGGCTCCTACGACCGTCATCCTATAAGAAAGGATCGCCTGAATGGGTGAACAAAGGGCAATCGAACGATCAACCCCTCAATTTTCCTTATTAAACAGGGGTACTCGGCGGCAGGCCCGAAGCGTAAGATCAGCGCCGTACACCTCACCACCATCAGGCCTCCAGGCGCTGCCCCTGCGCCGCGCCCGGCATTATTGAAGCGCCTTAGGTTTCACCCGCCAGGCCAGTTCGCTGGCTTGCATAGGCGGAAACATCAAAGATCTCGCCCAGCAGTTCCTGAATCTGAGGCACATAGAGCACCAGCAAAATGCCGATGCCAAACAGGAGCACTGCGATCGCTAACACGGCATCGCGCAACATGGCATCCAGTGGACTATCAATGCGCCCTTCACTCGAGACACGATAAAACCGGTGAATCGCAATCAGCACCAAGGGGCTTAGCAGAGCAAAGCCAAAGGCCCGCGTGCCAAACAGTTCATACGCGTGATCAGACATCGCATAAACCAAGTAGGCCACCATGGCCAGCGACGCGCTGACACCTAAAAGCCAGTTCAATTCAATGCGACTGTCATAACCTGCCGGAGAACGCCACGTACCATCACCACGCAGCTCTTCACTCGAAAGATCACACAGTCGCTTGGTAAAGGCCAGATACAAGGTCAAGAAAAAGACGCAGCCCAAAAGCCAGATGGAAATCGGCACCGAAATAGCCAACGCTCCAGCGGCACTACGCAAGCCAAAGCCCGCCGCAAGAATCGACGTATCCACCAGCATGATTCGCTTGAGACCACCGTTGTAGGCGCACTGCAAAAGCACGTACACCACCAAGACCACGCCCACCCCAAGGCCGATGAAGAACGCCAGCACAATGCCGACGACCAAAAGCACCAGGCTCAGCGTCAACGCTTGGGCCGCACGAATCTGCCCCGCTGCCACTGGACGCTTGCGCTTAATCGGGTGCTTCCGATCGCTGGCCGCATCGCAGACATCGTTGAACGCATACACCGCTGAAGCCACGAGACAAAAGGCCACAAAGGTCAAGATCGTCAACACCACCAGTTCAACCCATGGCGCGGACTGCCCCGACGCCGCGGCCTCCCGGCTGACCATTGGTAGCGCAAAGAAGAATGCCGGAACCACAAAGAGGTTCTTGACCCAATCTCCAGGCCGGATTAATCGAATGATGGCATTAATAGGCATAGCGATTCACTGGCCTTTTCATCGGCCCCACTCCAGAGCTGCCTGCACTCCTACCGGCGAAATACCTCGTATTCGCTCTCCAGGATGGTTCCTTCATCCAGCAACCCATTAAAGCAGCGCTGCCATGATGCCATCACCGAGCATGCGACCTTGCTGCGTCAAACGCAGGCCCATGCCATCTTGCTCAAGCAAGCCGCGCTGACAAAAACCCTCAATCGCAGCGCGCCGCGTCGTACTGGCCGGATCATTGGCCAAGAGTGCTTCAAGTTGCTGACCAGAAAGCCCTGCATTGAGACGTAGCCCCAACATCAGTTGTTCGCCAATCTGCCCAGCTTCATCCAGTCGTTCCACATCGACGACCGCTGGCCACTGCTGGCTCTTCAGATAGGCCGGTAATGCGGGTGCATTGCGCCAACGCAGCGCCCCGAGTTTGCCAGCGGCCCCTGGGCCCAGTGGCCAATAGTTCTGCCCCTGCCAATAGACCAAGTTATGTCGACACACTTCGAGATCACCCCGAGCGTAGTTACTGATTTCGTACTGCGCATAACCGGCCTCGGCCAAGCGAGCTTGCACGCGCTCAAACATCGCCGCCTCAAGATCTTCGTCGACTTGCTCAACCAACCCACCGGCGCGACGTTGAAACAGCGGCGTCTTGGGTTCATACGTGAGTGCGTAGTAGCTCAAATGCTCGGGCTCTAAATCTAAGGCCTGGTCAAGATCGGCCTCAAGCATTTGCATTGTTTGACCGGGAATGGCAAAGATTAAGTCCAAGCTCACTCGCTTGATGCCAGCTTGGCGAGCCAGCCGAACCGCCCGCCCCACATTGGCTGGCGCATGATGTCGCTCAAGTGCTTTGAGCAGCCCTTCGTCAAACGACTGGGCGCCGATGCTCAGGCGATTGACACCACTGTCGACCAAGACATCAAGCAGTGGTTCTTCAACCGTTTCTGGATTCGCCTCGACGGTGCATTCAGTTTCCCCATCGATCAAGGGTTTGAACGCGGCACCCAGACGCTGCCATAAGCTTGGCTCCAATAAAGTTGGTGTGCCACCACCAACAAACATGGTCTTCAGTGGCAACGACAATCGTTCAGCGCTGAACGCCAGTTCTTCGAGCAGGCGATCGACAAAATCGCCATGCTGCCGATGCGTATCCACGACCGAATAGAAGTCGCAATAGTGACAGCGATGAAAGCAAAATGGAATGTGCAGATAGAGGCTCGATGCTTGGGTGGTCGCCAGGCCTGCCTCTTCGAGAAAAGCGGCAATGTTTGGCGCTTGCTCGACGGACAGCGGCACTCCGCCAACGGTCAGCATCGGCTGGGCACTCTCAGTACCAAGTTGTTTGGTGGAACATCCCAAGACCATGCATCATAGTCAGGGCTGAGCCATGACCTTGCATCTGTCTTGATGGAATAGGCAAGAGATCGACAGAATCGTGACTGGCCGCTTAGGAAGCCCGCATGAGCGTACTGGTGCGTTCAGAACGAACCACTGGCACGCGGAGCAGGGTACGACAGCCACGACAACGCACCACCAGACCCCGATGGGTCTCGGGAATGCCCAGCACCCGCTGGCAACCGAGGTTGGGACAACGAATACAGACCACTGGGTCGTTTCCAGTGCGTCGTTCATCGGTCAGTTCGTGATTGGTCTGATGCGTCATACAGCGCCTCCCGGCCAGGCATCATCGGCCGCCAAGGGAGGGGGTCTTGAGCGCTCTTGAACCCTCTACTGAGCTTATGCATTGACGGACCCGGTTTTGGGACCTAGTTTGATTGAGGCGCTGGGTGCTTTTGAGCCATCCAGGGCCACTGAACCGCTTTGATGTACCTAACAAGTGAGGTGCGGGGTGACAGCAACAACGTCCGGAAACAATACCGCCGTCGTCGGACTCCAATGGGGTGACGAAGGCAAGGGCAAGGTCGTCGATCTGCTGGCGGCTGAGCATGATGTGATTGTGCGCTACAACGGTGGCGCCAACGCCGGCCACACGGTGGTGATTGGTGACGAGCGTTATGCGATGCATTTGCTGCCCTCGGGCATTTTGTCACCAGACACGATCTGTGTCATCGGCAACGGTGTGGTGATTGACCCTGAGACCTTGCTTGAAGAGATCAACATGATCGAAGGGCGCGGCATTGATACCAGCGGTCGGCTGATGCTTTCCAATCGTTCGCATGTGGTCATGCCTTATCACAAGGAACACGACGCTGCGTTGGAGACGTATCTCTCTGGCAGTGTCAAGACTGGTGATGATGATCTATCGATTGGCACGACCAAACGCGGCATTGGCCCGACCTATGCCGACAAGGTG
>CALCOW010000213.1 GCA_937899935.1 uncultured Phycisphaerae bacterium | reverse complement strand
TCGCCAGGTCGATTCAGGTTTAAAGTCGCAGTAGTAGGTAGAAGCTACCACGGTACTACAAGCTGGTAGAGCCCGGGTATCTATTGGGGCAATCTAATTATTGAATTATATAAGTAATAATCCAGCGCGGTCGAGAGATGTTGACCAAATTTGAATCCAAAAGTAATCGAGTGAAAGGACTAGCATTTCATCCTCAGAGACCATGGATCTTGACAAGTTTGCACAATGGAGTAATACAACTCTGGGACTATCGTATGGGTACGCTGCTCGAGAGATTCGATGAGCACGACGGCCCTGTCAGAGGCATCGATTTTCACCATGTTCAGCCATTATTAGTCAGTGGTGGTGATGATTATCGCATCAAAGTCTGGGATTATAAACTCAGAAGATGTCTGTTCACTTTGCTTGGGCATTTGGATTATATTCGCACTGTCAATTTCCATGGCGAATATCCCTGGGTAGTTTCTGCGAGTGACGATCAAACAATCCGTATCTGGAACTGGCAAAGTCGATCATGTGTCAGCGTACTGACGGGACACAACCATTATGTGATGTGTGCTTCATTTCATCCCAAAGATGACCTTATCGTCTCGGCATCCTTAGATCAGACTGTCCGGGTCTGGGACATTACTGGTCTCAGAAAGAAAACTGTACGGGGCCCCCCCGTGGCAATCGGAACCCATATCACCTCATCATCATTACAAGAACTTGGCGCCAGTAGCACTAGTGCAAGTAGCGTTGTCTCGAGAGTCAATGCCGACCTTTTTGGAGGAAATGACGCCATTGTCAAGTATGTCTTGGAAGGGCATGATCGTGGCGTGAACTGGGCATCGTTTCACCCAACACTACCGTTGGTGATTAGTGGTGCAGATGATAGACAAGTAAAGCTATGGCGCATGAATGAGACAAAGGCCTGGGAAGTTGATACCATGCGCGGCCATAGTAATAACGTGTCTTGTGTTGTTTTCCATCCAAAGCATGAGTTAATAGTGTCAAACTCTGAAGATCGTTCTATCCGAGTCTGGGACATATCAAAACGACTTGGTGTGCAAACATTTCGACGTGAAAATGATCGATTCTGGATTCTTGCAGCTCACCCCGTGCAAAACTTGTTAGCTGCTGGACATGATTCTGGGATGATTGTTTTCAAACTTGAACGTGAAAGGCCGGCATTTGGCTCCCATCTGGATACTCTGTTCTATGTGAAAGATCGATATCTCCGTATTCATGAATATAGCACCCGCCGAGACTTGCCAATGCTATCATTACGTCGCCCCACCGGCCACGCGCAGAATGGAGTATGCGCTGGACCTCGATCTTTGGAGTATAATACAATGAACCCATCCGAACACAACGTAATACTTTTCTCTCAACAGGATGGTGGGTCTTTCGAGTTGCTTGTTTTCCCTGGTGATGTAATTGCCTCAAATCAACAGGGCGAAAGTTCAGACCTCAAGCGGGGATTGGCTTTATCTGCTGTCTTCCTCTCTCGAAATCGTTTTGCGGTCCTAGACAAAAATCGCCAGGTACTGTTAATTAGCCCGTCTCCTTCCTTTGACCAAATCTGTCATAGATAATCATCAAGGATCTCAACAATGAGAAAAGAAAAAGTGTCCCTCCCCCTAATCCCAGCACTGATTGCATGTTCTTTGCTGGAACATCAGGCCGCCTTCTTTTGCGTACAGATGACAGAGTCATGCTCTTTGAGCCTCAATCGAGAAGGGTTCTTGCTGAATTGCAAGTTGCACGAATCAAGTACGTAATATGGAATCAAGACTGTAGCAGGGTTGCACTTCTGAGCAAACACGGTGCGTTGTCTTTAGTCTCACATAGTCTAATGATCTTAAATCAAGGTATAACTATTGCCTCTCGAGATCTCGAGCAGCTGTGTAGTGTGACTGAAACTGTTCGCGTTAAAGGTGGAGGTTGGGACGATCGTATTTTTCTCTATACCACCTTAAACCATGTGAAGTATTGTCTGACCAATGGGGATACGGGTATTATTCGCACTCTTGATGTCCCAGTATACATAACCAGAGCAAATCAGAAACAGCTCTACTGTCTTGATCGCGAGTTGAAGCATTGCATTCTTTCTGTTGATAATACAGAGGCCGTATTTAAGCTAGCCCTGGAGGATAAAAACTATCTGGAGGTTATGAACATGATCAAGCACTCAAAGCTGTGCGGCAAAGCAATAATTGTTTACTTACAAGAGAAAGGATATCCTGAAGTGGCCTTGCACTTTGTTGATGACCTACAAACTCGATTCAAATTAGCACTTGCTTGTGGAAATATTGAAGTGGCCATGAACACTGCCTACGAAATTGGTGATGATGAATGTTGGCACAGGCTTGGTATGGAGGCACTTCGACAAGGCAATCACCAGGTGGTTGAAATGTCATATCAACGTACGAAGAATTTCGAGCGGCTTTCTTTTCTCTATCTATTGACAGGGAATATCGAGAAACTTCGTAAGATGTTGAAGATTGCAGAGATGCGTAGGGATATTATGGGGCGCTTTCACAACTCATTATTTCTTGGTGATGCCACTGAACGCACTCGAGTTCTAGAAGAGGCCGGTCAGTCTCCTCTTGCTTATGTGACAGCAGTCTCACATGGGATGCTGGAGGAAGCAGGGCGAATCAAAGAGCTGCTGCAAAGTGCGGGCCGCCCCATCCCAATTGTATTGCACAATTCACAGCTCATGCAACCTCCGACTCCAATCTTACGATCTGATAATTGGCCTCTACTCGCGATACCAAAGAGCACTTTTCGGAACTCATATGAGGACCAAAGCGAACACGGTGACACCGTCGATAACACCAGTTCCCCGGGATGGGATGCCGACCTTGATCTAGACGAACACGACGTCAAAGTTGATGAAGTGGAGGCGGAATCCGACGAGGTAGGGGGATGGGGCGAGGATCTAGACATCGATGATGCGGCCAACGAGGATGCCGATTATGCAAGCTCGAATCTCAAGGCCGATGAGGCAGTATCTCGCACATATATAGTCCCGGTTGCTGGAATTTGTCCCGAAAACCGTTGGTGCAAGAACTCTGCACATGCTGCTGATCATGCTGCGGCTGGGTCTTTTGGATCATCAATGAATTATCTCAATCGCCAAATATCAATCGTC
>CALCOW010000212.1 GCA_937899935.1 uncultured Phycisphaerae bacterium | reverse complement strand
ATTGAAGTCGCCGAATGAGGGGCTCTTCAGGATTCATTGCCATGGATTTTATGAGAATTTGGCGGAGGTACTGACTGTATGATCGTCCGCCGAAAAAGCACGGAGAGAAGCGATGTCGCGCCAACACACAATGACTGAACCAAGCACATCATTTGAAAATTTCGGCGACCAGTTTGGTGTCTTGACCTTCACCGGTGACGTCATGTTGCGTCGCCTCGACTCAGAAGTCTACGAAAAGCTCAATCGAACCATGGAGCACGGCACTGCTCTGGATCCGGCCATTGCCAATCAAGTCGCCGACTCGATGAAGGAATGGGCCATCGAACATGGCTGCACTCATTACTGCCACTGGTTCCAACCACTCAATGGAGCAACGGCTGAAAAACACGATGCGTTTTTGTCGCCGCGCAATGGCGGCGGCGCGATTGCAGAATTCTCTGGCGACATGCTGATTCGAGGCGAACCTGACGCAAGCTCTTTCCCAACCGGGGGCATTCGAGATACCTATGAGGCACGCGGCTACACCGCCTGGGATGCAACCAGCCCGGCCTTCATTCGTAAGACTGACGCTGATGCGACGCTCTATATCCCAACGGCCTTTGTGAGCTGGACCGGGGAAGCACTTGACGAAAAGACGCCGTTGTTACGTTCTATTCAAGCGATCAATCAACAGGCGATGCGCATCCTCAAGATCTTTGGCAGCGATAAGGGTGTCAGTAATGTGATCACCACATTGGGTTGTGAGCAAGAGTATTTTCTGGTCGACGCTGAACTGGCCGCGATGCGGCCTGATCTCTTGATCTGTGGCCGCACCCTACTCGGTGCCGCCGCGCCCAAGGGACATCAGCTTGATGACCACTACTTTGCTCACATTCCGGAGCATGTGCTGGCCTTTATGGCTGATTGTGAAGAGAAGCTCTACCAGCTTGGGATTCCAGTGAAGACCCGTCATAACGAGGTGGCTCCGGGACAATTCGAGGTCGCACCGACATTTGAAAATGCCAATGTGGCTGCCGATCATCAGATGTTGTTGATGCAGGTCCTTGAACGGACTGCCCTGCAACATGGCTTCCTCTGCTTGCTCCATGAGAAACCTTTCGCTGGGATTAATGGATCAGGAAAACACAACAACTGGGCGATTGCCACCGACACTGGAAAAAATCTGCTCAAGCCACGTTCTGAAACACACGAACAGCTTCAGTTCTTGACCTTCCTCATGTCAGTGATTCGAGCGGTTGACCTTCATGCCGACATGCTTCGCGCCTCGATTGCCTCACCTGGCAATGACCTGCGACTCGGCGGTAATGAAGCACCGCCAGCGATCATTTCTATTTTCCTGGGCGAGATGCTTACCAATTTGCTCAATGAATTAGAAGAAGGCAAGCCTCTTGAGATGTCAGGCAAAAGCTTGTTGGATCTTGGCCCCGCCACGATGCCTGAATTGCCTCGTGACTCTGGAGACCGCAACCGAACCAGTCCTTTCGCTTTCACTGGCAACAAATTCGAATTCCGTGCGGTCGGCTCGAGCGCTTCCGTCGCCTGGCCCAATACGATTCTTAATACCATTATTGCTGAATCGCTCGATTACATGGCCACGCAGCTCAGCGAACGGCTGGGAGGCGATCACTCCAAGAAAAAGCTTCATGAGGTCGCACTTGATCTGCTTCGTGAAGTCACCAAAGAACACCGACGCGTCTGCTTTGATGGTGACAACTATTCCAGCAAATGGCACAAGGAGGCGGGCCATCGATCACTTCCTGTGCTTGAAGGCACCGCCGATGCACTCCCGCTGATCGCCTCTGATAAATCCAAGAAGCTCTTCGAAACCTACCATGTACTGACGCCGCGTGAGGTTGATGCCCGTGTCAATGTGCTCTACGAGCGCTTCTGTGGCATTGTCAGAATCGAAGCCAGGACACTGTTGTCGATGTTGCAAACAATGGTTCTTCCGGCCGCCGTTCGACAGCAGGCTGAACTGGCTGAAGCCGTGGCCAGCTGCAAGGCCGCCGGCGTTGAAGCGACTGCCTCTATCAGGGCTCTTGAACAACTCACCACCCAGCTTCAGCATCTGAGCAATGCCATCGACGCTGTTCGCCAAGCGGTGGAAGCCGATTGCGATACACAGGATAAAGACGCTCGGCATATTCACGACGTGTTGCTTCCCGCCATGGAAGAGGCACGCCAGATCGCTGACGGCCTGGAAGAAGTGATCTCCTACGATCTGTGGCCACTGCCAACCTATGCTCAAATGCTTCTGAGCCCTGACTGCTAAGGGAGCGGGTCTGGAGAATCTGATGGCCTTGGCATCAATGAGATGCCCCAGTCGCGTGATGCCTCCCCTTTTTCCATGCGAGACTCGCTTTTATGCTACTTTTGCCCATTCCTAATTGAGCGGCGTGCTCAAGTTGACTCTGTTTAAGATCTGTTGTCACCAATTGAAGAAACCTATGACCGACGCCCCTGCCACTACCGACACTCCTGCCGCGACTGATGATGCCTCCTTCCCAGATGTCAAGATCGAGGATCAAGGCCCGGCCCGTAAACGTCTCACTATCACTATTTCGGCTGATGCGATTCAAGAGAAGTTGCACGACTCTCTTTCGACACTTTCGCAACAGGCGCAGGTGCCTGGCTTCCGTAAGGGACATGTTCCGGCCAAGCTTCTACAGCGACGCTTTGGCGACGCGATGCGCGATGAAACCAAAAATCAGGTCATCGCTGATGCCTATGCAAAGGCGCTTGAGGCCAATGAGCTCGAACCAGTCGGTGAGCCTGAACCAGATGACACGATGAAGGAGTTGGCCCTGGAAGACGGCAAGCCACTGACCTTCTCAGTCACGGTTGAAGTGACCCCCGATTTCACACTGCCTGCACTTGATGGCTTGGCACTCAAGCGACCCTTGCTTGAGATCACTGATGAACACATCGACGAAGAGCTCACACGTCAATCGCTTCAGCATGGCACCGCTGAACAAATCAATGAGGGCATCACTTCTGGAGATCGTGTCCTTGGACGAGTCACGGCAACGGTCAAGGATGCAGAGAAGCCATTCTTCTCACATGATTCAGTTCCACTCCTGCTTCCGCGCGATCAAAAAGATGGTCCGGTTCTTGGGCTCATGATTGAAAATCTGGTCGACCTCTTTGCTGACAAAAAGGTCGGTGATGAAGTCATCATTGAGACCAAAGGTCCCGAGGCTCATGAACAGGAGGAATTGCGCGGCGCCGATCTCATCATCTCCTTCACTATTAAGGATGCCCATCGCATTCACCCCGCTACCATCCAGCAGATTGTCGATGGCTATGGACTGGCCAGCGCCGATGTCCTGCGAGAGCAGATCAAACTTCTCTTGGAGCAGCGACGCGACCAGCAGCAAGCAGCGGCACTGCGTGACCAAGCCACCAGAGAATTCGCGCAGAAAGTGGACTTCGAATTACCCGAAGCAATGGCCGGCCGCCAAGCCGCTCGCCTTCTTGAACAGCAAGAGATGGAACTGCTGCATCGCGGCATACCACAAGAAGACGTCGAGATACGTGTCGCAGAGCTTCGCTCACAGGCTCAAGACGTGGCTCGCAAACGCTTGAAGACGTACTTCCTATTGCGCAAGCTGGCCAAAGATCAAGGTGTTGAAGTTTCAGAGACTGAAATCAATGGTCGCATTGCTTCTATTGCCATGCAACGTGGGCACCGCCCCGACAAACTACGCACCGAACTCAACAATGCAGGACGGCTCGGTGAACTGACTGAAACCATCCGACATGAGAAAGCGGCTGATATTTTGGTCGACAAGGCCAAGATCGAAGATGTCACCATCGAGCAATGGCGAGAAATGAACGCCGACGAGGCGCCATCGACGACCAAGAAATCAACCACAAAGAAGAAGACCACACCGGAAGCAAGTAAGAAGAAGACCACCAAAAAGACGACCAAAAAGACGACTAAGAAGACGACTAAGAAGACAAGCAAAAAAACGTCGAGTTAGACTGTGCTGCAATTTGATGGAATCATTCTCCTGCTGGGTGCGCCACAGGCGGCCCAACCACCAGACGATCCAGGTTCGCTGATCGGCCAGATTGTGCCCTGGGCAATCGTGCTGATCGTTCTTTTATTGATTGCCTTTTTTGGGCTGACATGGATTAATCGCAGACTGAAAGCCCCTGAGCACATGCCAGAAGACGTCGGATTCACCCTTGAAGCCTTGCGCAAGATGCGTGACCGTGGCGAACTATCAGAGGAAGAATTCCTCAAGGCGCGCAGTCATATGATCCGGCAGGTCGACCCTCATGAGGACGCGTCAGGCAAGACCGATGAGGCCTAGGAGCAGCTCAATAGATCAGATTAACGGCCCCGGTCTGTCGAGAACGAAACTTTGCCGATAACCCCAATGGCGAGTCAAATCGGTCGCTATTTCGATAATCAACGGCTGATAGCCTGTCATTTGGGGCCTCCAAAACCGTAGATCCAGCGGTCATAGTTGGACTTACGGCGTACCTGTGGCACAATGAGCTAGTTACTGAAGCACCTAAAGCTCTCAGTAGCAGGGATAGACTAGAAGCTGGACTGCATGGTGACATGATCAATGCCGTCCACATGTAAGGTAACTGCCAATAGCCATTGAGAGGGCAACCTGAACATGTCACATGAAGACTTGTTAGATGCACTAAATCGCCTCGCACCCCGCCGCGATGCCATGGACGCCGAAGCCAATTCTGGTGATGGCCCTTTGGGCGGTGGCCTCAAGCCAGAAAGTGGTTCTGGAGGTTCTGGTGGCTCAAGCGGTTCCGGTGGCTCTGGCGGCTCTGGCGGTGGCAATGATGGTGATGAGGGTGGCTTTCGAGGACGAAAAGTCACCACGTGCTCGTTCTGCGGCAAGACCTCTCGCGAGGTGGGCCCGATGGTTGAAGGTCCAAACGACATCTACATCTGCTCGAACTGCACTGACCTGTGTCAGAACATCTTTCGCCAAGAACGTCGCCGCGTTAGTAGTGCCAGGCCACTGTTCTCGGCCATACCGGTGCCACGTGAGATCAAAGAGTTTCTTGATCAATATGTCATCGGGCAACACCATGCCAAGAAGGCGCTTTCGGTTTCCGTACACAACCACTACAAGCGGCTGACCCAACTTGAAAATGAAGACTGTGCTGTTGAATTGGATAAATCAAACGTCTTGTTGATTGGCCCAACTGGCACAGGAAAAACACTGCTGGCCAAAACCTTGGCCAGAATTCTCAATGTTCCATTTGCCATTGGTGACGCAACAACGCTTACAGAGGCTGGCTATGTAGGTGAAGATGTTGAGAACTTACTTCTCAAACTCCTGCAAGCAGCGGATTACGATCTTGAAGCTGC
>CALCOW010000211.1 GCA_937899935.1 uncultured Phycisphaerae bacterium | reverse complement strand
ATCCAGTCTTTTGGTACCTGTGCTCGAGCCGCCGAGATGATTGATGCTAGATTGTCGAGCGTTTCATCTAATTGCTTGTCTAACTTGCCTGTATGCTGTGAGTCTTCGCCTACAACGCTCGCTGTACCGCCAACCATGAGCCATTGCCGGTGGTGATGAGAGTCGGCCGCGAGTGTTGCTCTTGCAAAGCTCGGTGAGGCTGGACCAAACCGCTTTGAATAGTTGTAAGCAGGGGTCTGGCGTGGATTTTCGATACTTAATCCGGGCTGATTCTTGAGTGAGAGACAGTGAACAACAAGCTCTTCGCCAGCGTGACCGACACCAGAAGCAGTTGCAACGAGGTCCTTCAATGCTGTCTCTGATCCATACCAGCGTGCTAGTGCCTCATATCTTCCGAGGTTAAATTGCATGTACCGGTTGATTTGTTTATCAACTGATTCGTTGATGTTCGGAACAAAGTTCCACATTCGTATTGGGTGCTTTGCATTATGTGCTTTGAGTGCTTCAAACAACGCTTGATAGCATCGAATTGCACAAGCGGTATATCCGTTTGGCTCATCGTGATCTCTAATACTCGATCGGACAGAGGCCAGCGTTGCGTATGGACTGTCGATCACACTGCTTAGAGTGACGTCATGGCGCAAATCAATTGACGGTATTTCATGAAGCTGCTCTTTATCCGCAGCCCATAGCAGTTGATCAACCCACATGGGTAGATCACTACGTTGGCCACTGGCACGCCAAGCGACCTGAGCAGTAGTTTGCTTCGCCGTTTCAATGAGAGTCATAGCGCGTATCGCATTCCGGAAAATCCACCTTGTACATAGTGTAACAGACTGTTGGATCGGGCCGGTGTGGCTTCCTTGTCTTTCATAGCTGATTTACTCTGGAATCAACAGCAGAAGCCGCAAGCCCTGTAATGTCGGTGCAGAGCACCGTAAAAGCGTCAATGGGCTTGTTATCTGATGGTTGCAGATGAGAGCCTAATTGAGTGGCTGGCCCTAAGAGATTAGGCATTCTTCCAGACAACAACACCGCAGCCAATGATGCAACAGGCATCACACTGAAGGTCTCCGCCATGTACCCATAAATACTCGATACATGCGGCGCTCCAATCGTACCTTTTTGGATTCGACGTCTGATGCCAGTTTTTTCAATACGATCTAAAACAGTGCCGTTGGCCGAGGTCATGATGTGTGAAGTTGTGCCGACACGCGACAGAACATTACTAACCGCATTGGTCAATCCACGGCCATCACCTCTTGTAACTCTTTCCGTTGAACTACTGAGCAATGTACCTCTGCTAGAAACCCCACGATTGTTGGCAGACTCTTCACTTTCCAATATGACGGCAGCAGCTCCAGACGCATTTATGAATCCGGTTCCCGTATCAAATGGCATACTTCCATTAACCATCGATCGAAGTCCAAAGTGGGCATGACCATCGATGAGTGTCTCATATGATTCCTCGGCAGCAGCGACAATGACACGATCCCATCGTCCTGATGCGATACAGGCAGCTGCTACATGCAGTGCTTCAAGGCCATTGGTACGCGCGCCAACCATTGAGAAGGAAGCGCCCTGTAGGCCAAGCAAGAGACTGAGCTGGGCGCTTCCTACATTTGGGACACTCTCGGCAAAGAGCAGAGGATTAGCAGATTCAACGCCTTCATCAACAACTTGCCGATAGAACAAGGCTGAATATTCTGCAGCACCGAATTGACTTCCTACGACAACATGCATGTCGCTGCCCGAGCCAGGTTCAATTTGTGCGTCTGTCATGGCACTCGCCCCAGCAGCAACAAGTAACTTGGAAAAAGAACTGAGACGCCGAGCCTTACGTGGATTAACGAGTTCAATCAACTCGTCATCATTGATCTCGGTGGTTGAATCATGAAATGAAAATCCATTGCGGTCTTCGAGTCGTCTTGTAAACGCGGCGTTTCCGATCGCGTTCGGAAGTATGACGCCGACGCCAGTAACGAGAACCTTGCGCGGGATGAACGTAGGCACCTCTTCAATATCTATGGTCGTGATTTGCTTATCAAGTGTATCTGGTGCAGCAAGAATCATGCATGCATTAGCGCCACCAAAGCCAAGTGACATATTCAAGGTGTTAAGTAGTGGTGTCTTAAGTGGTTCATCAAAGATCATCCGGATCTCGGGAAACTCAATCATCTCAGGTTTGACGCCATTGGTTGTTGGTACGCACTGAGATTCCAATGCCATGCCCGAGAGAATGAGCTCAATCGCACCAGCTGCTCCAAGGGAGTGACCTAAGAAACTTTTGAATGAGACAAGCGGTATATCGTTTAGGGATTCTTCAAAGACGTTGCAATAGGCAGATCTCTCAGCCGCATCATTATTCGGTGTTGATGTGGCATGTGCGGCAATCATGCTGATATCAGTTGGCTTTAAATTAGCCCGTTGCAGAGCCTCATTGATAGCTCGGGACGCGCCTGACCCATCTGGTGCTGGTTGGGTCAGATGATGTGCATCTGATGTTTCGCCGTGTCCGACGACCTGGGCAAAACCACGCCAGTTCCGGTGATGAGCATCTCGTGTTCTTTCCAAAACCAGCACGCCGTAGCCTTCAGCAACTTTCATGCCGCTACGATCTTTGGTCATCGGACGAAGTGGGCCCTCTGAGACCAGCCGTAGTGAACGGAAACCACTGTAAGAGAATTCACTAATAGGGTCGTAGCCGCCAGCTAAAACAAGATCAAGCTTACCTGTCTGTAGGAGTGTGATACCAAGTGCAATCGTTGATAGTCCTGAAGCACAGGCTGATGAAGTGGTTGTCATCAAGCCAGATATCGTAAGATCAGCAAGTGCATTATTCATGGTTGCAGCTGGAAATGCATCGCCATAATGTTTTGGATCACCCGAACGCAGGAATTCTCCACCAAAGCGCATACCGCCAAGTGTTGTTCCAAGAACAATTCCACAACGTGCTGGAGCATAGGGAATGTGATCGGTAAAACCAGCATCTTCAATTGCATCCAGCACAGCTCGTCGCAGGTACTGTTCGGTTCGATCGGGGCCATCGATTAATACGCCACAAATATCAGACGCCTGGCCGCCGTCATCCTGCGCATTGAGCTCAGTTTCGACGGCCGTCATGGGTCCAATACCGCTGTGGCCAGCAAGAATAGCGTCCCAGGTCTCTTTGCGATTTCGACCTAATGAGGTGATGGCTGCGGCGCCGGAAATAAGAATCCTTGGCTTTTCTCTCACTCTTGCTCCCGTTCAACTTCTGTTTGGGGCCAGATGGGATCTACAACAATCCATTGTCCCGGATTCTCGCCAATGACGCTCTGGAGTGATGCTGATAGGGCGGTCATCGCTGGATGTTTCGCAAGAGGCCCTTCGAAATTCGGATCGACTTCTATTGATGGTTCAACGGATAACATAAGTTGACCATTTGGGAGGCGTGTGGAGTAGACTGGGATGATCGGCGCGCCAGTGACCATGGCCAGGCGGATTGGGCCCGATGGCAGTGACGCTTCACCATCAAAAAAGGGCATTTTAACACCTGTTTGTCCCGGTATCACGCGATCACCCTGCATGACAACAACTTCGTTTCGCTTCAGTGCATCTCGTAATCGAATCCACGTGCTTAGGCCATCATTGACTGGGGCCTCTTGCGCCCGGAGCCGTGATCTTGCCATTGACCTTAGTCTGTTAAAACCACCCCCATCATCACGAGCAAATAGAACGTGGATGTTCTCTTCAAAGTTCTGAAGAATAGCCAACGAGCATTCGAAGGAGCCAATATGAGCAGTTACCAATATTGCTCCACGTTGCTGGCGTCGCATTTGAATGAATTCATCAAGTCCACTCAAGACACGAACACGTAGAGCCATCGCCTCAGCACTCAATTTAGAAGCTTCGCCAACTTCGCAGATGAAGAGGTAGAAGTTTGATAAGACTTCTTTGGCCAAAGACTTTCTTTGTTTTGCGGTGGATTCTGGCCCCAGTAAATGAGCTGCATTCGCCAGAGTCGCTCGCCGCCATTCCGAAGCGACGTGCCAAAGCGAAAATGTAATGATTGGCCGAAGGCATCGCATGAAGCGAGGCATCCGGCGCACACACTCGACAAAAAAACCATCAATCCATACGCGTTCTGTGATCGAGAGCTTACTGCCCACTGATTCTCTCGCCGCAGTGGTACCACCGTTTACCTTCGCTCGCTCAGAAAATGGTGATGCGGTTTCATTCAAGAGGAACATCCTGGGACGGAGAAGTTCGAACTATTTCAGTGCCGGTTGGTATATCAAGTTCGATCTCGCCATCTAAAACAGGTGAAGTTGTATCTAGATCTTGAAATGTTAACAGCGTTCGACCTTCATTTTCCTCAGTAATCTCAACTTTCCAAACCAAGCCATTCTCAGGATCAACAAGCACCCGTATTTTTTGGAGATGTTTTTTTGAGGCTTCGTCAGTTGGAATTAACACTAGTCCAAGTCCGGTACCACGTTGATCAGTAAGAGGTTTTGGATCTTCGTCAATGGAGAAATGCTCTGCCAGATCACGGAAACGTGGAAGTGGAAATCCAGCCAGTCTTCCAAGTTGATGATTCAGTGGATGTATTTCTAATAAGGCATCATCTTCGTAGTAGAAGAAGATCTCGTTGTGATCAGGTCGCTGATCAATCAGCATGACTGATGCATGAGGTTGGGTGGTATTCCATCGCATGCGGGGTCCTAGGGCAAGCAGTACCCCATTTGAAAGCAAAGGCTTTCGTAGAAGTGGAGTACGTTTTTCCTGACTGAAAGATGCGCGAAGATGCTTGATCTTCGCTGATTGGGCATCGAGCTTTGTGAGCTTTTCAGCCAAAGCTGGCTTGATATTAGGAGAGGGGAAGGCATCAACGACGACCTCGCCATCGTCGCTGAAGAGGTTCGCTTGACTATAGGTGGTTGGTATTTGAGAGTGTAATCCAGCGACTAGACCAAAAAGTACCGCCACTCTCGTGCAAAAATTCACCGCCGGGCTCTACTTGGAGAGAGGCTTAAGGCGAGTGAGCCTCTTGCTACAGATTCACCATCAAGAGTCGCTTTCACACTGAAAAGCCAAAGCGAGCCAAGTGTTCTCTCGACGTTGGCTTCAAGAGTAAGAGATGCTGGTGGAACCACAGATTTTTCAAATCGCATTTCAACTTGGGCGAGCTTGAATGGCCTCGGTGGAGTTGCTAGATATTCCGGATCATTGACTTCGATGATCTGAGAAGCCTGTGGAATGAAGCCAGCAAGCTGTGCTAATGACTCAGTAATAAGGACCCCAGGAACCAGTGGCTGGTCTGGAAAGTGACCTTCAAAAAAATCTTCTGTGCCATCGAGGATCCACTCGCCAAGGGCATACTCATTGGTGATATTTAAAATATGGGTCAAGAACCTGAATGGGGGTCGGTGTGGTAGTCGATCGAGAATATCCTTGGTCAGGTGCAACATTGGTGTTTCATTTGGCCTGTTC
>CALCOW010000210.1 GCA_937899935.1 uncultured Phycisphaerae bacterium | reverse complement strand
GCTTGGCTCTTTTATCTGGCGCTCTTATGCCCGCCATTGCTCTTTGCGATAGTCGCCAGCAGTCAGATGCATCGAAGTCGCCTGGCCAATGATCCACTCCTTGCACGGAGACGTACTGCTCGACGCCGAGCGATGAACGCCATGAGCCATGCTCAAACTCTTGATGAACCACTTCGTTCGGAGGCGATTGCCACAGCATTGCGTATCTACATTGCTGATCGACTTGGCATTCCTGAAGGCGGGCTCACTGGAACCGAAGCGTCCAAACAACTCAAAACAGGCGGAGCGGCGGCTCAGACTATCGATCTTGTCCAGAGTGTCTTTGTGACTGCAGAGCAAAGTCGTTACGCAGGGCAAGTCTCAGCCAGTTCCGCTGATCTCATGAACAACGCACAAACAGTAATTGATGCTCTTGAACAGGAGCAACTCACATGAATGACAACATCACTTTTTCAAAATTAATTTGTGGCCTGTTCTTCAGCCTCAGTTTACTTCTACCACTCACAGCGCTAAACACAAACGCCTCGGCGACCGACGTAGAACGACTCGATAAATCTCAGCTGCTCACCGTCCTCAATGAAGCAGAAACCGCTTATGCACAAGCGCTGACTGAAAAACGTACCGATCCCACCGGTGCAGCAAAATTGTTTGCTCGTGCGGCAGACCGCTTTGAACTACTGGTGAAGGCGGGCGTCATTAACGGCCGCTTACTCTACGATCTCGGAAACCCCTATTTCCAGATGGGAGATCTTGGCCTTGCCATACTCAACTATCGCCGGGCTGAACTCTTAATTGGTGGCGATCCCAACCTTGAGTACAACCTCGAACAAGCTCGCACCGCCGTTAAGGGCCAGTTACCTCGACAAGGTGCTGATGGTCTCTACGAGAGGCTACTGTTCTGGCACCATGGCTTTTCATTTAGCCTCCGACTGATCATCTTTACCGCATCTTGGATTGCCTTATGGGCAGTGCTGTTTCTACGTATACGCCGGCCGATCGCTTACTGGAACTACTGGGCCGGCTGCTGCTTTACCGTGGCCCTACTCTTCAGCGCCTCATTGCTCTACGATCTATATTCAACAGCAAGCAATGATCAAGGTGTCATTCTTAAGGACAATATTGTGGTTCGCAAGGGTGATTCAGAGGGCTTTGAGCCGAAGTTTAATGAGCCGCTCAATGCCGGCGTTGAATTTGTTCTTCTTGAACAACGACCTCAATGGCTTCACATTGAACTGACCGATGGGCAGTCTGGATGGATTCCAGCGGCGGATGCAGCCATGATCTCTTCAGCCAATCCAATGGGCCCCAAAACCGCCTAACCTCAGCACTCTTGCTCATGCAGTGATACACTGCTCGAACATGGAATGGACGCACGCGCGGTTGGGTTTTGATGAAGCGTTTGACGCAGACGGACAAGTGCGCCATGCGTATCGTGACCTCATCGCCACGCTTGAAAAACTACCGACTGAAGAGCTCCGACGCCGCGAACAATTGCAGCGAGTGAGTCTGATTAATCAAGGCATTACCTTTACTGTCTATGGGCAGGAGGAAGGCGTTGAGCGAATATTCCCATTCGACTTTGTGCCGCGTATTGTCACGGCTCAAGAGTGGCAACATGTTGAACGCGGACTCATCCAGCGCGTCACAGCACTCAACCTCTTTCTCACTGATATCTATGGCGACCAAAAGTGTTTACGAGATAACGTCGTACCCTACGATCTGATATTTCGATGCGGCGAGTACTGTCGCCCACTCGTGGGAACCCGCCCTCGGCACGACATCTTCACACACATCGTCGGCACCGACTTACTAAGAGATGAAGTTGGCAACTTCACAGTACTCGAAGACAACTGCCGCTGCCCCAGTGGTGTTTCCTATGTCGTGGAGAATCGCAACTTACTGTCACGTGTTTTTCCTGAGTTTTTCGAAGACCATGCAGTGCGTCCCGTCGATCCTTATCCACAGCTCCTAAGAGAAGCTCTCACACACGCCGCCCCCAGAGGAAGACAAGATCCAGTCGTTGCCATCCTTACCCCCGGCCTTCACAACTCTGCCTACTTTGAACACTCTTTTCTAGCCAGAGAAATGGGGGTCGCCCTTGTTGAAGGAAGAGATCTGATTGTCGAAGATGACCAGGTCTTTATGCGTACAACAAGGGGGAAACAACGCGTTGACGTTATCTACCGACGGATTGATGATGATTTCATTGATCCCGTGGTCTTCGATCGAAAGAGTGTCCTCGGTGTTCCAGGGCTCGTCCATGCCTATCAACTGGGCAATGTTACTTTAGCCAATGCTCCTGGCGCTGGCGTTGCCGACAACAAAGCCATTTACCCTTATGTACCAGACATTGTTCGTTACTACTTGGACGAGGACATCATTCTCCCACAAGTGAAGACTTGGGTAGGCAATCGCCCACAAGAAGCGGATTACATTCGGCAGAACATGGCGAACTTGGTTGTTAAATTAACCGATGGCGCAGGCGGTTATGGCATGTTGGTTGGCCCTGCTGCAACGAAGCAAGAAATCGCTCACTTTGCTGAGATTTTCAATGCACGGCCAGAGCACTATATTGCTCAACCGTTGATTGAGTTTTCACAACATCCAACGCATATCAACGATGCTTTTGAACCACGTCGTGTCGATTTGCGGCCGTTCATCTTGTATGGCGACACCATCAAGGTTCTTCCCGGTGGCTTAACCCGCGTGGCAATGGAAGAAGGTTCTTATGTTGTCAATTCTTCACAAGGCGGCGGTAGCAAAGACACTTGGATATTGGCGGAGCAGCCATCATGAGGGGCATGCTTGCACGCGCTGCAGAGAATGTCTACTGGCTCGGCCGTTACCTCGAACGAGCCGGAAACGTTGCTCGCATTTTGCATGTGACAGAGCAACTCAGTGTTGAACTACGTGGCCTTGCACCAGGCCTTGCACGAAGCCTTTGGCTCGACCTACCAAAAATCTATCCCGGCGCGATCGTGATTATCGATCCGAACGCGAGTACCGAGGATATTGCGAAGCAGCATTTACGTTCATTTCTGTTAGCCACTGACAATGAACTATCTATTGCGGCTTCGCTTCGGAGCGCACGTGAAAATGCCCGGGTGGTACGAGAAAATCTGACTCGTGAGTCATTCGAGCAACTCAACCAGACCTTCCACCACATTCAAGATCTAACAAATAAGCCACTTGATACTTCAATGGCGCTTTGTGATGCAATCAAGAAAATTCAGGTTGAAATTTTTGGCGTCTGCGGCGCGGTTGATCGCACCTTTGCTCGCAATGAAGGTTGGTCATTTTTGAATCTGGGCACGATGATCGAGAGAGCGTTCCGCACCCTGATGTTGCTACAAGTCAAGTTGCCTACGCTGATGAATGAACCAGAGGCGATTGAGCTACCGATTTATTACGCCCACCTTCGGTCAATGCTTCGCTCTGTTGCCTCATGGGAGAACTATAGACATATTTTTGGCCTTGACCTGGATGCACTGCAGGTACTTCGTTTTCTTTTGTTTGATCGATACACCCCTTCGTCTATCAAAGCGTGTGTTCATGCTCTCCAACTCAATCTCAACTCGCTCAATGATGGTGAGATCATGACGGCGCCATCCCGTATGCTAGGCAAACTCTCTGCCAAGCTTATGTATGAAGAGCAAGAGATCATGGCTGAAGAGCATCTTGATCATACCTGCCGAGATCTTTCTACGAGCTTAATGGAAGTACACGACTCCGTTTCACGACTCTATTTTTCTGTCTAATAAAGGGAACCATTACGCCGTGCTGCTTGAGATTGAACATCACATGTGCTTTACCTATGACCAATTCGTACGTGAGTCTCATATGGAGCTTCGCATCGAACCACGGTCACAAACGGAGCAAACGCTACATGAGTTCCATCTTGCATTGGGACCCCCTACGCGAATTACCCGACATGAAGATTGGATGGGTAATACCGTGCACTGGTTTTCGATCACTGATTACCACAAGCGAATCGAGCTTCTCATTCAATCAGTTGTTGAAGTACATCCACTTCCGAACGTTAGAGTCATTGATGACCCCCTACCAACAGAGCAGGCCAACGATAGCTCAGGTCAGAAAGCATCGACGACTGATCAGATGGCGCTGTACGATTTCACACTGTTGACCGGCCCGGTCATTGACTCAGAAAAACTAAGAGCACTTCACAGCGAACTCAATCTCTCTGGCTGCGATACCCTTGGAACACTGATCACAACACTGGGGGAAGGACTCTACAGTCGCTTCACCTATGAACAAAATGTAACGAACTACGCTTCAACCACTGAGGATTTTATCAAGGCCGGCGCTGGGGTCTGTCAGGATTTTGCTCATATCGCACTGGCGATGCTCAGACTTAGCAAAGTGCCATGTCGCTATGTCAGTGGGTACTTGCATGTTGAAGACCAAGCGAATTCACCCTCACAATCCCACGCTTGGATCGAGTTTTATTCACCATCACAGGGATGGATTGCTTTTGATCCGACCCACAACGTTCATCCAAATGAGTTTTATGCAACCGTTGCCTACGGTCGCAACTACAACGACGTGCCCCCAAATAAGGGCATCTATCAAGGCAATGCAAAAGAGACGCTTGAGGCGCACGTTGTCACCAGGCCTTCTGCACGACAGGAACCGATCCGTATTCGTGAGGAGTCCTATTTGGATCTCCCTGTGTATCAAGAGCTGCCTGAAAGTGAACGCCCGATGGGACGCAACACCGCCGGCGAAGCCGCTGCCTCTCAGCAACAGCAGCAGTAATAAAACTCAACTAAGACCAGGTGCTTTCAGGTGGCGCTGGAGCGATCGCTTTTTGCTTGTTTGGCTTTTGACCAGTTGTACCACCCATGCAAGTTCAGAATCAGCAAGATGACATTGGCGACTACCATTGGCATACTGTCAACCATCGTGTTGAAGACAATAAAAGCAACCGTGGCACCGGCCCCGACGATGAACCCAATCCGTTGACGTTGTCCAAGCAGATAGATGGAACCAAGCATCAGCACGGCGCCAACCCAGTCAATTCCATAATGACCCCAAAGATCAGAAGCGAGAATATTCATCGCACACAGCCCTCTTTGTTGTTTGGGGAAAACACTAGATCCGACCAATGATCTTAGAGCAAATGTCTACTCTGCATAACAAGATCATGATCCCATCAAAAAAGATGGTGGCCATAAAAATAAGCCACTCCCAACTGGGAGTGGCTTATTCAAACTCGTTTTTTCTTACCGGATGCTTGAGGGCACCCTGAAAAGTAAACAGCCAAATTGCTTTCCCCACACCTTGCGATGTAGGTATCTATTAAATAATAGACTCGGTTGTGTTGACTTGCCCGGCGCAGATTGCTCTGCCATCGATCGGGGTTGCCGGCCATCCCCAATTGAATGGTCGGATCCGATTGATAGAACCGGGTCTAAGGAAATCCCTTAGAAAGGAGGTGATCCAGCCGCAGGTTC
>CALCOW010000209.1 GCA_937899935.1 uncultured Phycisphaerae bacterium | reverse complement strand
AAATCACACGAACTAAAAGATCAAAGAGCGGGATTGATCTCTAAATGCAGAGAAGTTCTTGATTCTGCAAATTCAGAATCAAGAAATATGACTTCCGAGGAAGTCGGAATCTATGAAAACATTGAGGCTGAGATTACAGAACTTGAGTCTTCTATCGAGAGATATGAAAACCTCGAGCGACAAGAAGCCACTTTAGATAAGATCGAAGAGCGCCTTGAGACTCCTCTAGGCAAGTCTTACGAGAACACATCAGATAAGCCAAATAAGAGTGGTGTTCACACTGATGAATACCGTGATGCTTTTATGACTTACCTGCGCGGTGGCAAAGCATCTCTCACTGACCGAGAGCTTCGCGCTATGGAAGTCGGTACAGACTCAGAAGGTGGCTATGCTGTTAGTGGTGCTATGGCTCTCTCAATTCAAGAGTTGGCTTCTGAAGTCAGCTTTGTTTGGGATCGGTCAAACGTAATGGACGTTGATACAGACATTAAGATTCCTTATGAGACCACAGCAGTAGCAGCAGAAGTGGTGGCAGAGGAAGGTGCTGGTTCTGAGACCGACCCTGTGCTTGGTGGACTCACCTTGTCAGGTTATGTATTTAGATGCCAAGTGAAAGCAAGTTGGGAATTGAACAACAGCTTAGGCGATCTTGGTGGATACATTTCTGGTGCAATCGGTCGTGCATTTGGCTTTGCTCACGATAAGTATTCTTTGACGGGATCTGGTAGTGGGCAGCCGAGAGGTATTATCAACACAACCAGTGCTCAGAACACAGATGCTGCTGGTGCTGCTGCGATTACTGCTGCAGAACTCATCGAGTGCCGATACAACCTCAACAGTGGGTTCGACCAAGGCAACAACATCTGTTGGTCGATGGCACCTGCAACAGCTAAGGCTGTCAGGTCGCTGGCTGACTCGAATGGCCAATACCTTTGGGCTCCTGGTCTGAATGCTGCACCAGATGAATTGCTCGGCTATCCGGTCTTCGCTAATAGCAACATGCCCGCGATGACTACAGGCAACATCTCTGTTGTTCTGTTCAATGGCGATTATCACTGGGTTGCATGGCGTGGAATGTCGATGCTGTATGCAGATCAACTATATGCTGCAAACGCACAGGTTGCTTGGTTTGGCTTTGACAGGTGGGATTCTGGAATCACATCACCAAAGGCAGTATCAACTATCACACAGGCTTAATTGAATAGATAAGTGGGGCGGGCCAACAAGGCCCGCCCTCACTTCTATTTGGAGATAAACATGAAGATCAAACTATTGACCTGTATGGCTGGAGAGGACTTCACCTGGAACACTGGTGATATTGTTGAAGTTGATGCAGAAGAAGGTAAGAGACTCTGTGACAGAGGTTACGCCAAAAGAATAACCTCAACCAAAAGTGTTGAAACGGCTACAGCCCCAACCGCCAAGAAAAGAAGTAAGAAGGCCAAGTAATGGGACTCACTCTTTCAAGCGCACCTTCTGTTGAACCAGTGGCTACATCTGAGGCGAAGTCTCAGATCAGGGTTGATACTTCAGATGATGACACCCTTATTGGAAACTACATAACTGCTTCAAGAGAACATGGCGAACAAATGACCAGAAGGGCTTTCATTACCCAGACCTGGGTATGGAAGATGGACCAATTTCCTGCCAATGGTGTTCTGTATGTCCCGTTGCCTCCATTGCAATCTGTAACAAGCGTGCAATACATAGATGCAAATGGGGCAACCCAAACATGGTCAACAGATGACTATGATGTAGACACATCATCACAGCCTGGAAGAATAGTCCCTGTATACAACAATTCTTTTCCTACGACCAGGAATGATACTAATGCGGTGACAGTGACATTTGTGGCTGGATATGGTGACGCTGGCTCTGATGTTCCCGAACAGCTTAGGGTTGCAATGATGCAGTTAGTCGGCCATTGGTATGAGAACAGAGAAGAAGTCATCGTTGGTAGCTCAGTGTCCAGGCTACCCAATGTAGTTGAAACGTTATTCAATCTTTACTCAATGCCCGAGGCACAATGAGATCAGGTAGACTTAGACATCGAGTGTCCATCCAATCAACATCTGAATCAACAGATGCCTTTGGTGAGCTCACAGATAGTTGGTCAACAGATGCTACGGTATGGGCGTCCATTGAGCCTATCTCTGGAAGGGAAGCACAGATAGCAAAGCAGACAAATCCTCTTGTCAGTCACAGGGTAGTAATGAGATACAGAAGTGGAGTTACTCCAAAGAACAGAATCCTGTTTGGGTCAAGCGTGTATCACATCACTGAAGTCATAAATCCAGATCAAAGAAACATCAGCTTGAGATTGATGTGCATTGAGGATGTGTAGCTATGGCAAAGTCACAAAGGATATCTATAGGGAACTACAGGAATAGCATTAAGACCAGTGCAAGTGGGAAAAAGTATAAGCCTATAACTGGTGATGAAGAATTAGACCTAGCATTGCATTCTCTCAAGGACGACATCAGAAGAAAGTACATGAGTATTGCAATGAATCAAAGCAATGCAGTAATCAGAGAAGAAGCAAGAAAGAATGCTTCGCAGATTAGTTATCCAAGAGTTGCTACTTTATTGCCTCGTGCCATTACTAGCACAGTCGACAAGAAGAGTAAATGGATGATATCGGGCAGGACCTTTGTAAACACTAAGAAGCCACCAAGAGGTGGAGACAGCAAACCGTATTGGGCGATCTTCTTTGAAGTGGGTACAGAGGAGCGAGTGGTGAAAAAATTGAAGACTATCTATGGGACGACAATGCACAATGTTCCATCGGGTAGTGTAAGTGGTAATCACTTTATGCGTAGGGCTTATAACGAAAAATGGGAAGAAGCCGTAGATGTATGGAAGTACGTACTTCAGCAACTGATGCACTTGCACGATACATCTAAAAGAAAAGACCGGCAGTTCATCAAGGCAAGACGAGTCAAAGTGAAGGGTACTAACGTAAGGGCAAGTCTTGTTGGAGTCAAGAAGCCTAAGGGCAAGAAATAGATGGGTTATGTAGAGCAAGCAATTCGTAGTAGGTTGACAAGCCAGTCGAGTGTGACTGATCTTGTTAGTACTCGAATATACCCACAGGCTGCGCCTCAAGGCGCGAGCCTGCCCTATGTGATATACGACGTAGGTAGTAACCCTGTTGAAGCTATGTCGGGTCACGCTGGTCTTACTTATGCAAGTTTCTCAATTAGTTGTTACGCGACAACCTACGCATCAGTAAAAGAGATCTCAGAGAAGATCAGGCTGGCACTCGATGGATGGAGTGGGACAAGCGAAACAGTGTTGGTCAGGTCTGTAATACACAACAACTCAAATGATGTTTATGGTAATCCCAAAGATGGTTCATCTATGGGAATCTTTCAAGTGAATTCTTCATATCAAGTAGGCTTTGTGTCTACTATTCCGAGTTAGGTAAAGGAACAATCAAATGGCAGCAGTAGATGGACATGGAACAACTTTGGGTTATTGTGATACATCTGGTGGGACTTTCACAGATGTCGGGCAAATAACTAGCATTGATGGTGGTGGAGTTAGTAGGGGAACTTCTGATGTAACAAATATTGCATCAACAGCAAGAGAGTTTATTACCAATGGCTTTTACGAAGCTGGAGAACTTTCAATGGATCTAGTTTATGATCCACAGGAAGACACACATGAGTTCTTCACTACTCAACTAACTGCCGCTACACCAGCTTTGTACTATTACAAAATTACCTTTGCTGTTGCGAGTGGGACAGCCACCTATCTTTGTGGTGGATATGTCACTGCTTGCAGTCCAGCAATCGAGTTCGAGGGTGCTTTGACTGCATCTGTTACAATTCAATTGAGTGGCGCAGCAACATTCACTACTAGCTAATAAATCATGAACAGGAGCCAATGATGACTATGACTGATGAAGCTACTAACAATGATCTTTCTACCAAGTTTGTATCTGTAGAAGAAATTCTTGAATCTGATGATAGAAAGATTGAGGTTGTGCATGTTCCAGAATGGGGCGGCAACGTAATTC
Source organism: uncultured Phycisphaerae bacterium (assembly GCA_937899935.1). Classification (GTDB taxonomy): domain Bacteria; phylum Planctomycetota; class Phycisphaerae; order Phycisphaerales; family SM1A02; genus JAQWNP01. Next base: position 481 of record CALCOW010000209.1, on the reverse strand, counting down.
TGAAAGTCATGGGCTCTAAAGAACGGGACGCATTTGAATTATCTTGCATTGAGAAGAAAGGAAGAAGCAAGGAAGATTCAATGCTCAACATTAGGGCGCGGTTATTGGCTGCATGTTTAGTCGATCAAGAAGGAAATCTGATGTTTCAAAAGCATCAGATTGACGATCTCGGCAAGAAGTCCAGTGCTGTTATATCTAGGTTGTTTGATAAAGCACAACGCGTCAACTTGATGACAGATGAAGATATCGATGAATTGTCGGAAATCTAAGGGCCAACCCGAGAAGGATGTTCCTTCACAGGTTGGCCCTTTCTTTAGGAATGACCATACAGCAGCTTTTAGATAACATGGATTCACAAGAACTATCAGCCTGGATTGCTTATGATTCAATACAACCATTAGGTGAACTGATGGATGACTTTAGAACTGGAATGGTTTGTTCTGTAGTGGCCAATGCAAACAAAGGTAAAAAGGGTAGGGCA
>CALCOW010000208.1 GCA_937899935.1 uncultured Phycisphaerae bacterium | reverse complement strand
AAGTCGCCATCAGATTGGTGACGAGAGATGACCTGTTTACTGGCCTGGTAGTGTTCGAAGCTACCGTGCCAATCAATGTGATTGGGTGTCACATTAGTCGTCACTGCGATATGCGGAGAGTATCCCGCAGCACGGTCAAAACCAATCCCCGTATCAAGCCAGTAAAGCATCGCACTTGAGAGTTCTAAGACAATCCAGTCAGCCTCTTTGATTGAAGGTGAACTGGTCAGCAACGACCCTCCATAATTCCCTCCCAGTCGAGCATCCAGCCCGTGGCTCTTGAGCACGTGGTGAATCATGGCAGCGGTTGTTGATTTGCCCGCCGAGCCTGTGACCCCAATGACACGATGGCGATCGACCTGCTCTGTGACCAGTCGAATTTCTGTTGTGATTGGGATACCAGCCCGTTGAGCTTCTTGGAGAAAAGGGTTGTTCCATGGACAGGGCACCGCTGGATTGGCGACCACCAGATCACAATTGGCGAAGTCACCTACTTGGTGACCTCCGAGTCGAAGGGTGACGATGCCAGCAGCGATCAGGTCTTGCAGCGGCTGGATCTGATCATGGAGCGCGTTTTGGTCGGCAAGATCCGTGAGGATCACATGAGCACCTTGCTCGGCAAGCCAGCGCGTGACCCCCATCCCGCCGCCAAAGCGACCGAGTCCCATCACCGTTGCTCGTGTGCCTCGCAGAATGTCCATACTGCAGGGTAGTCTATGGCCACTTCTTTGGGTTGACCCAGTTAGAATCCTAAGCACACCAGGAAAGCGAAGTGCTTTCAATCGTCCCTTAAAGGCGCGCCACACGAGATCCTATGAGCTTCGATCAGTCAACAAAGCCACCGGCCCAGAAAAGTGTATTGCAGCCTCCTGGCGTCTTGTCAGCGCTGGCGGTGACGGGCTTAGTTCTCGCAGTCATTCCCTGTTGTCCACCTATTAATGCCTGTGGTAGCGTTTTTGGTTTGTTGGCACTCCGCAGAATCGATGCATCGGCAGGTGCACTGCGTGGTCGTGGGTTGGCCTTGGGTGCGATCTGGGCTGGCCTGGCACTAACCATCATCGGAATTGCTGCATGGGTTTGGGTCACTGATGAGCTTGAGACGCAATACAAGATTCGGATTGAAGAGACCACCGAATCTTTTGTACAAAAGATGATGAGTGATGACCCGGCCTCCGCGCTCACGCTGTGGGCAAGAGACGATACACCACCATCCTCGTCGGCACTGGCTGCCTTTGGTAAAGATCTGAAGCAACGCTTCGGGGCTTTACAGAGTTTTCAGCTGGCATCTCAGGAAGTTGGCGCTTGGCCACTCGATAGCTGGCAGGCGGCAGGCGCTTTTCAGTTTGAAAAGGCGCGCCTCACCGGTGGCGTAGAACTCGCAGTTGAGCATGGTGAACTTGTGCCTCACTTTAGGATTCAAGCGATAGAGATTGATGATCCCCAGGGCGGACCACTTCGTTTGCCTCCACTTGCTCAGGAGCCCGATGCTCGCGAAGACCAGCAGGAGCCAGATGGCAGTGAGTGATGCGCGGGCAAAGATAGAGCCGACGGCTTTGGGTAAGAGGCCAATGAGTCGATGGGCGGTGGCCTCATTTTTATTGGGGCTCGGCATCTGTGCGCCATTGTCGGTGGCCGCTATTTTTTGCGGTATCCGGTCACTGATGGATATGCGTCATCGACCACAGCTTCGCGGTCGTCCACTGGCGATCTTGGGCATGATCTTTGGTTTCATTGGGATCGTCGCGACGGTGCTGTTAGGGGTGTGGTGGAATGAAACTGTCAGGCGGCCGATGATCGATGGTCCCGTGGCAGCGATTCAAGCAGGTCAGCTCGGCCAAATTGCTGAATTCAAGTCTTGGTTTACGCAGCCAGGGGCCTCAGCCCCCGATCAAGAAGTTTTTTAAATCGAGTTTCCTCTAACTTTAATGT